>JAAUTJ010000183.1 GCA_012031475.1 Leptolyngbyaceae cyanobacterium SM1_3_5
CGGTCGCGATGCGGGAGCCGTGCTGTTTCACACTGCCGATTTGCAAAAAGCCGTTGAGTCAATATGGCGATCGCGTCTATCGCTACCTGCACATGGATTCCGGGCATCTCAGCCAGCGCTTGAACTTGGCGGCGATCCGCTTGGGCTTGGGCGTCAGCGGCATCGGCGGCTTTTTTGACGATGCGGTCAACGAAGTGCTGGGCATTCCCAGCGATGAAGCCGTCCTCTACATCACCACGCTGGGACGACCCAGCCCCGCCGAATGAGCGATCGACTGGAACTGCGGCTCGGCGCAACGGCAGAAGGCATCGACTGGGTGCGATCGCTGCTCGCCACGATCGACTATGCGGGCGAAATCGACATTCGACCGATCGAGGGCGATTCGTGGCCGTATCGAGTCCGGCTATATCCCGCAGCCGGATTTGAGGTCGATTCGATCGCCACTACGCTCTATTCGCTGGAGCGCACCAAACTGACCAGCCCGCTCGAAGCGTTCAGCGCGGATGAAGTTTCGATCGCCGCTTCGCCCACGATTTCGATCGGACGATTCACGATTCAGCCGCCCGACAGTCAGCCAACCGACCAGCTTACTTTACAAATCGGCAGCACCTTGGCGTTTGGGAGCGGCCTGCATCCGGCTACGATCGTCAGCCTGAAACTGCTCGATCGCCACCTGTCGCCGTCCATGCAAACGCTCGATCTCGGTTCGGGGTCGGGAATTTTGAGTGTGGCAATGGCAAAGCTGGGCGCGGACGTGACGGCGATCGACAACGACCCGATCGCCGCCCAAGCAACGGAATCAACGGTCAAGCTGAACGGCGTTGAGACGCAGGTGCAAACGATGCAGGGTAGTTTGGGACAGGGCAGCGAGTTCGGGCACTGGATGAACGGCAGTTCGTTTGGCGAGGTGGCGGCGATTCGTCCGATCGCCCAGTTCGATTTGATCGTGGCAAACATTCTCGCTCATCTGCATTTGACGCTGGCAACCGACTATCAGCAAGCCCTGAAGCCAAACGGCATTTTAATTACAGCGGGCTACACGATCGATCGCGCTGAAGAAATCGGCTCCGCCTTTCAAGCGGTTGGGTTTACGGAGATCGATCGCGAAATGCTCGATGAATGGATGGCAATGGCTCATCGCCTGTCGTTCTAGCCGGATGTCGTTCCAGCCAGATTAAGATCTTAAACGTCTTAGAAGTAACGTAAAGATATATTGGACAGTTGCGATCGCACTTCCTATTGTGTAAATAGGTTGTGTAAACAGGCGATCTTAGAGAGAGGAAGGAAATGAGTCAAGGGACACTATTCGATAAAGTTTGGGACGCGCACACGGTCGGCACATTGCCATCGGGACAGACGCAACTGTTCATCGGGCTGCATTTGATTCACGAAGTCACTAGCCCGCAGGCGTTCGCCATGCTGCGCGATCGCAATTTGAAAGTGATGTTTCCCGAAAGAACGATCGCGACCGTCGATCACATTGTTCCGACCGAAAATCAGGCGCGTCCGTTTGCCGACGAGATGGCCGAAGAAATGATGCGGGCGATCGAGCAAAACACCCAGTCCAACGGCATTACCTTCTACAACATCGGGTCAGGCAATCAAGGCGTCGTTCACGTGATTGCCCCGGAACAAGGCTTAACTCAGCCCGGAATGACGATCGCCTGTGGAGACAGCCACACCTCGACACACGGCGCATTTGGGGCGATCGCCTTTGGGATCGGAACCAGCCAGGTTCGCGACGTTCTCGCCTCGCAAACTTTGGCCTTGGCAAAGCTAAAAGTCCGCAAAATCGAAGTAAATGGTGAACTGCGCCCCGGCGTTTACGCCAAAGACGTGATTTTGCACATCATCCGCACTCTGGGCGTGACGGGCGGCGTCGGCTATGCCTACGAATTCGCTGGAACGACGTTCGATCGCATGAGCATGGAAGAGCGGATGACCGTTTGCAACATGGCGATCGAGGGCGGCGCACGGTGCGGCTACGTCAATCCCGACGAGACGACGTTTGAGTATCTGAAAGGCCGCGACTTTGCGCCGAAAGGGGAAGCGTGGGATCAAGCGATCGACTGGTGGCGATCGATCCGCAGCGATGCCGACGCGCAATACGATGATGTCGTCGTCTTTGATGCGGCTGACATTTCGCCGACCGTCACTTGGGGAATCACGCCGGGACAGGGAATCGGCGTCGATCAGTCGATCCCAACGCCGGATGCGCTGGGGCAGACGATCGCGAAATTGCCGCCGAAGCCTACAAGTACATGGATTTGGAACCGGGAGCGGCGATCGCAGGCACAAAGGTCGATGTCTGCTTCATCGGAAGCTGCACAAACGGACGAATCAGCGATTTGCGCGAAGCCGCCAAAGTCGCGCAGGGTCGGCAGGTGGCGGCAGGCGTGAAAGCCTTTGTCGTTCCCGGTTCAGAGCGCGTCAAGCAGGAAGCCGAGGCGGAAGGACTCGATCGCATTTTCGAGGAAGCCGGATTTGAATGGCGCGAAGCTGGATGCTCGATGTGTCTGGCAATGAATCCCGATAAGCTGCAAGGTCGCCAAATCAGCGCCTCTTCTTCTAACCGCAATTTCAAAGGTCGGCAAGGCTCATCTTCCGGTCGGACGCTGTTAATGAGTCCGGCAATGGTCGCGGCGGCGGCTGTTAAGGGCGAGGTCTTCGATGTGCGGAATTTGCTGTAGATTGAATTACTGATAGTACGAATGTATGATTGAGGGATTCGATCGCATTTGAGGTGATCAAAATGGTGACGTTTGTTCCGATCGAAACAGTTCAATATCCCGACGAGGACGGCAAGCCGATGGCGGAAGGTGATGCTCAGCGGAAAGCGTTGACTTACTGCACCGAGACTTTAAGCCTCTATTTCCGCAGTCGTCGTTCTGACGTTTATGTGGCTGGAAATCTGTTCATCTACTATGAGCAGGGCAATCCAGCGAGCGTGATCGCGCCCGATGTTTTCGTTGTGTTTGGCGTGAATTCGGACGATCGCCGCTCTTACAAAACTTGGGAAGAAGGCGATCGAACTCCGGATTTTGTCCTTGAAATCACCTCAAAATCAACCCGCACTCAAGACCAAGGCGCAAAGAAGGGAATCTACGCTTTCTTGGGCGTTCAAGAATACTTTCAGTTTGATCCAACAGGCGACTACCTTCAGCCCGCGCTGCAAGGAATGCGCTTGCAGGACGGCAACTATTCTGTCATTCAACCTAAAGAAACAGCGGAAAATTTGCTGATTCTACACAGCGAATCGCTGCAACTCGATTTGCGCCTCGAAGCTGGACAACTCCGCTTTTCCAATCCCGCAACGGGCGAAAAGCTGTTGAGCTATGAGGAACTGGAGGAAGCAAGACAGGCGGCAGAGCAGCGGGCAAACGATGAAGCGATCGCCCGTCAAGCGATCGAAGCTCGCATGGCCGAATTAGAAGCCCAATTGCGTCAGTTAAAAGGCGAATCGTAATGCGATCGCGCCATCAATTCTAGATAGTTTGGAGAATGTTTTATGAGTCAGGTTCAAACCGTTTCAGGTCGTGGTATTCCCTTAGTTGGAAATGATATCGACACCGATCGCATCATTCCGGCTCGATTTTTGCGCTGCGTCACGTTTGATGGTTTGGGAGCGCAAGTGTTCGCAGACGATCGCCACTCAAACCCAAGGTACAACATCCGTTTGATCAGCCGCAATTTCAAGGCGCAGAAATTTTAGTTGTCAATCGCAATTTTGGCTGCGGATCTTCACGAGAACACGCCCCGCAAGCGATCGCCAAATGGGCGTCAAGGCTTTAGTTGGTGAAAGTTTCGCCGAAATTTTCTTTGGCAACTGTGTGGCGATGGGAATTCCCTGCGTAACAGCAAATCCTATTGATGTGCAAACTTTGCAAACTTGGATTGCAGGGAATCCACAAGAAGCGATCGCCCTCGATCTCAACGCAATGCAGGTGCGCTTTGGCGATCAAAGCATCACCGTTTCGATGAATGAAGGCGCAAGAAATATGTTTGTCAGCGGCACTTGGGACGCTTGCGGGCAGCTTGTCGCACAGGCCGATCGTATCCAAGCGACTGCTATCAAACTGCCTTATCTCGCTTGGAGCCGCTAGAGATTCGGAACATTCATGCCGCGCACAACGGCGGGACGCTGGGCGATCGATTCCGTCCAGCGTTTCAAATTGGGATGATTGTCCAGCGTCAAGCCTTGGAAGTCGTAGACGGCGACCCAAGGATAAATTGCGATGTCTGCGATCGAATAGTCGCCGCAGATGTACTCGTGTGACTGCAACTGCTTGTCCAACACGCCATAAAGCCGATAGGTTTCAGTTTCGTAGCGGTTAATGGCGTAGGGAATTTTTTCGGGCGCAAACTTTTTGAAGTGGTTTAGCTGGCCGAACATTGGCCCCACGCTGCCCATTTGCAGCATCAGCCATTGCAGCACGTTAAAGCGGGCTTTGGTTTCAGTGGGTAAAAGCTGGCCGGACTTTTCAGCTAAATAAATCAAAATTGCGCCGGATTCAAACACGGTGATTTCTGTTTCGCGATCGACAATTGCGGGAATTTTGCTATTCGGATTGATTGCAACATAGCTCGACGTGAACTGGTCGTCTTTGCGGATGTCAATGACGTGAACCTCGTAGGGCAGGCCAACTTCTTCGAGCATGATCGAGGCTTTGCGACCGTTCGGCGTGGTGAAGGTGTAGAGGTCAATCATCGTTTGCCACTTGAGAAATTGCTTTTTAGCCTAGCGCGAATTCGGGCGATCGATTTATCTGTCTCTCCTGAGCATAGTGCATCCCTCAAACTGGACAGAGCATTGCCTGATCTCACTCAAGCCTTTTGCCTGTTTTTGTATTAGACAACTTGCGGTTGGTTTTGCTGTTTTTTGGCTTTTCTGCTGGTAATTTCATTGATTTTCAAACTCCATTGGGGTGAGGTAATTCAAGAAGGAATGAGTCCGTTTCTAGGTCTAATCCTCTTCTAGAAATCTGCTGATTTCCTCATAGACTTGGTGCAAAGTTGCGAAACTCAGATAAGTCTACCTCTCCTGCCTTAATCGATCGTATTAACCACTTTGTTGAGCCGTTTTGCCTGAGTTTCCATTTCTGCCATGCTTCTAGCCAAGCCTTGCTCTTCTAGGAGCGAATCAATGCCTTTAAAACACACCCTAATTGAAAAACAACAGGTCATCACTGGGATCATTAATGTCGATGCGGCCATAGCCCAAAAACTGACCGTAAGGCCGATCGCCTGCTGGAAACGCCGTCACGCCATACAGATAGATGCCTCCAGTGCGTGGATTGCGTTCGGGATCAACGCCAATTGTCACCGTCGTCCCCGGTGGAATTGGCGGATTAAATTGCAGCGTCACGGTATTCGTTTCGTTGTCGAACGTGGTGTTGGCGATCGAAACTTTCGCGCCCTGCTGCCGCCGCGTTCCAACAAATGCCACACTCTCTTCAACCTCAAACTCAACGCGCCGCGCCGCACTGTCGCCATCGCGCTGCGTAATTGCCACCTGTCCAAGCGGTTCATCGGAATTCGCGGGAACATCGATCGTGAAATAGTAGGTGGCGTTGCGGGCGAGTGCCGATCGCTCCGTCGTCACAGTGTTTACCAGTCGCGGCGGCTGCACAAAATAAACCCGCCCATCCGACAAACGCACCGCATGGGCAGCTTGCACACCGATCAGGGCTGCTCCCAGAAAAACTCCCAATCCCGCGATCGCTTTCATGTCCGTGAATTTACTCCAAGCGTGATTCGATTCTAGCCAGGGTCGATCGTCTGTGCCGACCGTCCGTAAGAGAGAATTATGGGCGATCGGCACTTTCGTCTAAGCTCGAATCAAACAGCCTAGGCGAGATCAAACAGCAGCACTTCGGCATCGGCTTGAGCCGCGAACGTGAGCAACTGCTCATCACTGATCGCCGCGCCGTCTCCGGCTTCCAGCGACTTTCCATTCAGGCTGATTTTGCCCTGCGTCACCTGCACCCAAGCGTGGCGATCGGGACGTAATTCAAACTCGATCGATTCATTGCTGTTCAACACGGCAGCATAAAGATCGACATCCTGATTGATTTTGACGGCTGACTCGACGGGCGATCGACTTGCCAATAAACGCCATTGACTTTGCCGAGTTGCGATTGGAAATTGTGCTTCTTCGTAGCTCGGTTTCAGATTGCGTTCTTCAGGCAAAATCCAGATTTGCAAAAAGTGAACCGGATCAGTTTCAGAGGGATTAAATTCGCTGTGGGCAATGCCCGTTCCGGCTGTAATTCGCTGCACTTCATTCGCGGTAATTGTGGCCGTATTGCCCAAACTATCGCGATGTGCCAGCGAACCAGACAGCACATAGCTAATAATTTCCATGTCGCGATGTGGATGTGTATCAAAGCCGCCACCGGGAGCAACTTTATCTTCATTAATCACGCGCAGGGCACGAAAACCCATCTGAGTTGGATCGTAATAGCTGCCGAATGAAAAGGTGTGATGGCTATCGAGCCAGCCGAAATTAGCATGACCGCGATCGAAACTTGGGCGAACTGTAATCATGATTGAACTCCTAAGAAAAGCGGATCGATGCGTTTCAAATAAACTGCAATTTTTAACTGGGAATTGAGTGATTTGAAGCTCGATCGAATCTATTTGTAGTGTAGATTAGGAGGCAGTAAAATGGAAAGTATGCACTTTGAGGTAATATACTATCTAAAAAGATACTGTTCAAAAAACATCGTAGAGAAATGAACTCGACTGAATCGATTTTTGACGATGCGATCGACATTCCCAAAACCCACAGCCGCCCCACCTGCTCGGTTGAAATCACGCTGGAAGTGATTGGCGGACGCTGGAAAGTGCTGATTTTGCGTGAACTGTTGCAGGGAACCAAACGCTTTAATGAACTGCATCGCGCCCTGCCGGGAATTACGCAAAAAATGCTGACGCAGCAGTTGCGCGAAATGGAATCCGACGGCATTTTGCACCGCGAAGTTTATCCGCAAGTGCCGCCGAAAGTTGAATATTCACTGACTGCGATCGGTCAAACTCTCCAGCCAATGCTCGGCGTCATGCACGAATGGGGCGTTCGCTATCTGGAAGCACAGGCCGCGATCGAAGAATCTGCTGAAGCATAAGTGTGTCACAGAACACATTTGCATCGATCAAAGTCGTCAGGGCGATCGCATCACACTGTTAAATCTTCACACTCATCTCGGTAAAATTGAGGAGTTTTGTAAGTGCGATCGCAACCGTGTAACTTTGGCAGACGCAGACGTAATCATCATCGGCAGCGGCATCGGCGGCTTAAGCTGTGCGGCAATTTTGGCGCGATACGGCTTTGACGTTCTGGTGTGTGAAAGTCACAGCATCGCAGGCGGCGCGGCACATGGCTTTGAGCGCAATGGCTTTCGCTTCGACTCTGGCCCCTCGCTATTTTCCGGTTTGTCCGCCCCTTCCCCAAATCCGCTCCGGCAGGTGTTGGACGCGATCGAAGTCACCCTGCCTTGCGCCCAATACGACACCTGGGGCTGCTTTCTGCCGGAAGGCCACTTTGATACGGCTGTCGGAGCAGAACAGTTTTGCGAAGTGCTGCAAAATTGCGTGGGGATCAAGCCGTGCGCGAATGGCGAAATTTACAGCGCGTGATGGAGCCATATGCTCAAGCCGCGATCGCCCTCCCACCCGCCGCCCTGCGCTATGACTGGGGCGCGGCGATCACGATCGGTCAGTTTCTTCCGTCCCTCGCCCGTCACGGTTTGGCGATGGGCAAGCTGTCGGGATCGTTCGATCGCATCCTGCGCGAAGCCGTCACCGATCCGTTTATCCAAAACTGGCTGAACCTCTTGTGCTTCCTGCTCTCTGGCCTGCCAGCCCACGACACGAGTGCGGCAGAGATGGCGTTTATGTTTGCCGACTGGTATCGTCCCAACGTCAAGCTCGACTATCCGATCGGCGGCAGTGGGGCACTGGTGGACGCGATCGTCCAAGGCTTTGAGCGACTGGGCGGCAAGCTGCGGCTGAATGCTCACGTCGATCGCATTCTTGTTCAGGGCGATCGCGCCATTGGAATTCGTCTGCGGAACGGCGAAGAACTCCGCGCCCGTCGTGCCGTCGTCTCGAATGCGTCGGTGTGGGACACGCTCAAGCTTTGCCGGATGCGTTGTCAGAGCGCGATCGAATCCAGCGTCA
>JAAUTJ010000184.1 GCA_012031475.1 Leptolyngbyaceae cyanobacterium SM1_3_5
TTCGATCGCTTGAAGGAATACAAAGAAGACACTGACAAGCAAAAGTCAATGAAATAGTTTTGGCTTTTTCCTCTCTCTAAAATCAACCTACCAAGAAGCACGGTTTAAGCTGCCTTCTTGGTATTTTTTATGGCTAAAAACTGGCTTTTATTCAAGTTGATTTCGGGCGATCGCATCCTGTTCTTCTGATAGGAAAGCTGGTAGCCGAACGGCGACGATCGGTTGCAGTGTGGAAACCCGTATGCTGTGATCTACCGAAAGACAGGTCATGATTGATCTTGTCTAATGCATGATTAAAGTAAGAACGAACAGATTACTTTATTTTTATTCATGCAGTCCATCAGGAGAAAATGATGCCTGAATCCATGAAGGAACAGCTATCAAGCGATTTGAAAAAGGCGAAAGAACAAGGAAAATTACGATCGGATCGCATTCGTGAAATTGTCCAGTTGGCAGTGTCGGCAGCAATTAGCGAATTCAAAGGCGGATCAACTGAAATTCGCACGATCGTCAAAGATGCTGTTTCCACTGTTGTCGAAGAAGTGCAAGAGCGCGGCAAAGAAAGCCAGGAAGAAATTACCGCAGCGATCCAGGGCGTGGTGAACGGCATCAGCAGTGTTCGACGCGAATCGATCGCCAAAAACCAAGAAGAAGTCCGTCAGTTGCAGTCGCAAATTGATTCCGACGAACAGGCGCTGGAGACTGAAATTAATGCGGTTCTGGATGGCATTGAAGACACCACGAAGGAAACTCCGGCTTCGTCAAAATCAGCGATCGAAGCGATTCTCAATGAGCTAAAAGATGCGTTCAAGAATACGGATGAGGATTCTGTTTTGAGAAAACGTTATGCCCAGCTTCAAGGCCAACTCTCAATTCTTCAGGCGAGTCTTGCCGCTCGCTATGGGGAACGCTTTGAAGAAGTCAACAAGCATCTCGATACAGCGAAAGATTGGTATGTGAAAGCGCGTCCGCAAGGTGAGGCAACGGCTGAACAAGTCCGTCAAAAAAGTGCAGAACTGGATGCGAAATTGGGTGAAGCTGGAACTGCGATCGCCCAAAAAGAACGCCGGGTTCGTCAACTGCTGAAAGAAGCGCTTGGCATTGCAACCGAATTGTTTCAGGAAAAGCTACACGAGCGTAAAAAATAGATTAACGCTTGATTAACTCAATTCAAGAGAGATGCTGTCTCGATCGAGGCAGCATTTTGTTTTAAGATGGTTTGACGGGACGCAAGCAAGCATGACAAATGCTACAGCAATTCAAAGCGCTCTACGGCTCACAGTGCTTTGACTGCAAGCTTTATTATCATGCTTGAAATCGAATTCACACCAGGGTTAAATCATGCGTAACTCTCAACTCGATCGCGCCAATCTAAAAACCCTACAAGCGCGAGGCTTTAGCAACCGAGATAACAGCTTCGCCAATGCTCGTAACCTGGGAACGTTTACGAGTACATCGACGCAAACTTCTATTCGCGCCAGCGGTGTGATCGGTCGTACCGATCGCAAAGATGTGATCAAGTTCACCTTTGCGGCTGGACTTTCAGCATCCGGCAGTTCTGGACGGCTGATTGTTCGAGGAGGCACATTAAGATATTCGCTGTATGGCAGCATTGACGGTGGGCGACCTCAACGGCAATTTACTCGGCGGCTTTCACCGGGAACCTATCCATTTCCCAGCACTGCACTTCCCACTCTGCCGTTTGCAATTACCGGATATGCCGTGTTCGATCGCCCCACCCAAAATGTTCGCTACAACTATCGAGAAGACTACCGACCCTAATTTGGGTTTAGCGTGGGCAAAAAAGGGCGCGGGATGGGTTGGGGTGGAGGGATAGATGAGTGAAGGGGTGGCAGGCGCATCGACCCCTCCACCCCTTCACTGCCTCAAGCAGCGCGGCAAGTCTCGCTCACCCATTCAGTCTACAAACCGTCGCCAATTGGAATAAAAGGTGTCTAATAGTAATCCCGATCGCTTCTTGCTTAGGGATAGCGGGCGTTGTAGTTCGCCCTGTAGGGGTTACAGCCTACCCACAGGCCGCGTAGATATCTGTCTATGCTGCTGTTTAGATCAATGAGTCTATCTGTTCTGTGGTTGAGGGCGTTCTGCCCCTCTGATCTTGCCCATAGTGACAGATGAGCGCTAGAAATCAAACATGTACTACTTTACAAATGGTCACATTTTTCTGAGCATAGAGAAGGTTCGATCGAGTGGTCGATCGCTGTATTCTCAGGCTTGGCACATCAGTTAGGAGCAATTTTCTGTGGAACGCACATTTTTAGCAATCAAGCCGGACGGCGTACAGCGCGGTTTGGTCGGTGAAATCATCCGCCGCTTTGAGACCAAAGGGTTTACCCTTGTTGGCCTCAAGTTCATGATGGTCAGCCGCGAACTGGCCGAACAACACTACGGTGTACACCGCGAACGCCCTTTCTTCGCCAGCTTGGTGGACTTCATCACCTCTGGTCCTGTGGTGGCGATGGTGTGGGAAGGCGATGGCGTGATCGCTGCCGCCCGCAAGGTGATCGGCGCAACCAATCCGCTGACGGCGGAACCCGGAACGATTCGCGGCGACTTGGGTGCCAACATTGGCCGCAACATCATTCACGGCTCCGATGCTCCCGAAACGGCGCAGCAAGAAGTCAGCTTGTGGTTCAAAGACGAAGAACTCGTTTCCTGGCAGCCGACGATCATGCCTTGGATTCACGAATAGATTTGAGCCGCGATCGCCCCGCATCTCTTGGTGGTGCGATCGCTTCTTGCCGCCCCAAACTTCTACCCCAAACTAATAAAAGCCTGCGGCTCCCAAATCCAGAGCGCATGACCCTGGGGCGTTTGGGTGATCATGACCCGATCGCCGCGTTCCCGCAGCCGATCGGCCATTTCGATCGCTTTGTCCTCACTTTTGCGGGCGCGAAACAAACGGTAATATTCACCGTTAACAAGAATGGCAAAGAAGCGGCGATCAATGTTTGCAACTTGAATCCGGCAGGTTTCATAGCGATCAGCACTCGTTAGCACCTCTGCTCTGTCCGATTCGATCGAGCGTTCCGCCTCAGACTCGATCGCGGCTGCCGCAAAGTATTCATCCACTGAATCAAACACGGCAGGCACATCGGCAAACTGCTCGATCGCCTCTGGATCAGGCGCATTCAGCAAAGCCTCAGACTGCTGAAGCGCGGCTTCGAGGCGGCTTCTTGGCGATTGTGCGATCGCCGCTTTAGCTCAACGGTTGCCACGCCCGCCGCCACGCTGGTGACGATCGCCACGCCGACATAGCGAATCGCCAGATCGCGATTGCCGCCTTGAAACACAAACTGCATCTCGTCTTCAGAAAACGGCACTTTGATCGTCACCGAATCTGGCCGATATAGCACGAGCGGCAGCGTCATGATTGAAAATACACCGCTTGACACGATTACAGCAGGCAAAATCAACTGCCGTAGCGGAAAACTGCTCATTTAAAAACCTGCTCCAGGATTGAGAACTCAGCGGCAGCATACACCCGGAAACGACAGGCAATTCACCACACAATTATAGGCGCGGCGATCGCCTCATCCCAAGCGCTACACCGATAAGTTTCAGTGAATCTTGCAGCGGTTCAGTAAAGATCCGGATCGCAATTTCACGGACAACACAAAGGCGATCGATTCTGCCTGACTGACGCGGACGCGCTAGAGTGAAAACTGTCGCGATCGCCCCCAATCATGTCCAAGCTGTCTTATCCGCAAAGCAAAACCGTTGAGCAATTTGATCAGTATCACGGGGTCAAAGTGGCTGACCCGTATCGCTGGCTGGAAGACCCGGACAGCGCGGAAAGTCAAGCCTGGATCGAGGCACAAAATCGAGTGACGTTCGGCTTTTTGGGCGGAATTGAAATTCGTGAATCGATCAAAAATCGCTTGACCGAACTGTGGAACTACGAGAAATACAGTTCGCCGTTTCGTCGGGGCGATCGATACTTTTTCTTCAAAAACGACGGCCTGCAAAACCAAAGCATCCTCTACACGCAGCCAAGCCTAGAGGCCGAACCGCGCATCTTGCTCGACCCGAACAAGCTGTCTGAAGATGGCACGATCGCCCTGTCCGGCTTGGCAATCTCCGAAGACGCAAAGCGAATGGCTTACGGCTTGTCAGCCTCCGGTTCGGACTGGCAAGAATGGAAAGTCCGCGACATTGAATCGGGCGAAGATCTCGAAGATCATTTGCGCTGGGTGAAATTTTCCAGTGCGGAATGGACGCACGACGGGCAAGGATTTTTCTATGCCCGCTTTGATGAGCCATCTGAATCAACGAAGCTGGAAGACACCAATTTATTTTCAAAAAGCTTTACCATCACCGCATCGGCACACCGCAAAGCAAGATACGCTGATTTACGATCGCCCCGACCATAAAGAATGGATGTTCAGCACGACCGTCACCGAGGACGGACGCTATTTGCTGATTTACGTGTCGCAAAGCACCGATCGCAAAAACCTGGTTTTTTACAAAGACCTAACCGATTCGAGCGGCAAAATCACCGAACTGATTCCCACCTTTGAAGGCAGCTTTGACCTGATCGACAACCAAGGTACAACTTTCTGGTTCCAAACCGACTACGAAGCACCCAGAGGCCGAGTGATTGCGATCGACATTGGGCGATCGGGTCAAGACTGGCGATCGAGCCTCGAATCGGTGATTCCCGAAGCCGAAGAAACCCTGGAAGGCGTGAGTTTGTTTGGGGATCGATTCTTGACAACTTACTTGAAAGATGCACGGACTGAGGTGAAACGTGTTTGCGATCGACGGTACGCCCGCAGGCGAAGTGCAGCTACCCGGAGTTGGCTCAGCGGGCGGCTTTGGCGGCAAGCGATCGGACACGGAAACTTTCTACAGCTTCACCAGCTTCACCACGCCGACGACGATCTATCGCTACGACCTGACCACCGGAGAAAGCACGATCTTTCGTCAGCCGCAGGTCGATTTCAATCCCGCCGATTACGAAACGACGCAGGTGTTTTACGCCAGCAAAGACGGAACTCAAGTTCCCATGTTCATCACCCACAAAAAGGCTTGACGCTGGACGGCAGCAATCCCACGTATCTGTATGGCTATGGTGGCTTTAGCATTTCAATCACGCCCGCATTTTCACCGAGCAATTTGGTGTGGATGGAATTGGGCGGCGTGTATGCGGTCGCCAATCTGCGCGGCGGCGGCGAATATGGCGAAGCGTGGCATCAGGCGGGAACCAAGCTGAACAAGCAAAATGTGTTTGACGACTTCATCGGCGCGGCGGAATGGCTGATCGATCGCAAATACACCTCATCGCAGAAGTTGGCGATCGGTGGCGGCAGCAACGGCGGTTTGCTCGTGGGAGCCTGCATGACGCAAAGACCTGATCTCTTCGCTGCTGCCTTGCCCGCAGTCGGCGTCCTCGATATGCTGAGATTTCCTTTGTTTACGATCGGCTGGGCGTGGTGTTCCGACTACGGTTCGCCCGAAAATCAAGATGAATTTCAGGCACTCTACGCCTATTCGCCGCTGCACAATCTCAAACCGGGAACCGCTTATCCCGCCACGATGATCACGACTGCCGACCATGACGATCGCGTCGTTCCTGCCCACAGCTTCAAGTTTGCCGCTGCCCTGCAAGCTGCCCATGCTGGCGATGCCCCCGTGCTAATTCGGATTGAAACCAAAGCGGGTCACGGAGCCGGAAAACCAACGGCAAAAGTGATCGAAGAGGCTAGCGATCGCTGGGCGTTTTTGGTCAAAGTGCTGGGTCGTGTTCTTACCCATCCGCTCAAGTTTTAGAGGTTGGTTTCTTGCCAGAATGAAGGCGATCGCTGTGCTGGGTGCGCCTTGGCACTGCGAGGCAGCAAGTGTTTATCTGCGCTGACTCCAAACGGTGGCAAACAGGATCAATCCGGCTCCAATCAGGCCGCGTACACCCAACTGTTCGCCCAGCAGCCAAAATGAAAAAATCGCAGCAAACACAGGCTCCAGCGTGTAAAGCAAAGCGGCTTCATGAGAAGAAATGGATCGCTGGGCGATCGCCTGCGTCAAAATTGGCGTCGCCGTCACAATCAAACTCATGTAGAGCAAAACGTTGAAATTCTGCGCGATCGCTCCCATTTGAACCGCCAGTTGCGGAGCCGCCCAAACCACACAAAAAACCGCCATTGTTGTCAGTTGAACCGCCACCAGCGGCAGAGTTGAATGGCGCGGCGAGAATTTTTCTAGCATCAAAATATAGACCGCACAGCCGATCGCACAGGCCAGCGTCAGCCAGTCGCCCATGCCAATTCCACCGCCTTCCCAAGACAAAATGCCGATGCCCGCGATCGCCAGACCCGCAGCCACCAACACGCGCACAGGCAACTTTTGCCCCAAGCCAACGGCTATCATCGGCACAAAAATCACGTTGAGGCTGACCAAAAATGCCGATCGATTGGCGGAAATAGTTTCGATTCCTTTGAGAGCAAGCACACACTCCACAAAATAAACGACGCCTAACAAAATGCCATCGCGAATTAAGGCAGGATTGACGCGCCGCAAGAAGGGCAAAAAGGCGATCGCGGCAAAGGCAAATCGCACAACTAAAATGCTGGCGGGCGTGAGGCTAACCAGCAAATTTTTGAGAAGTGGAAATGACGTTCCCCAAACGATTGTGGTGAAAATTAGTAAGAATACGCCGCGATTGCGATCGGGTTTGAAAGCGGAAATCATGGTTTTTCAGGAGGTTTTTTTGTTAGGTGAACCGTCTGGGGAAGCCCCCTAAATCCCCCATTCATGGGGGGACTTTGAGGATTGTTTGCGGGTGGATGGCGGTGGGCAAGCTGGTAGAGACGATTTTCACTGACCCTATGGATTCTCGTCGTATTCGTGGGACATCGCCTGACATCATTTCTGCGGCTCGGCGGCTTCGGCAAAACCTTACTCCTGCTGAAAAGCGGTTGTGGCAGGCGCTTAAAAATCGCTAACTCAAGAATTTGAAGTTTCGATCGCAACATTCGATCGCATCTTTTATTGTTGATTTCTACTGCCCTCAATATCGACTGATTGTTGAACTCGATGGCGAAATTCACGATCAACAGATAGAGTATGACGCTGCCCGCACCAAAAAACTTAATCAGCTTGGCTATCGAGTCATCGGATTTTGCAACCAAGAAGTGATATCAAATCTAAGCAGTGTCCTCCAACAAATCCTAAAAGCGATCGAACCCTAACCAGCTATCCTCAAAGTTCCCCATGAATGGGGGATTTAGGGGGCGAAAAGCGATCGAAACATAGCCGACCCATTCACCAAACTTCTAGTGCAAATAACGCTGTTCGATCCAAGTTCGCAGTTCATTTTCGCTGACTTGAAAAACCGATCGCCCGTCACTCGATCGATCGCATTCCAACAAATTCCAGCTTCGTTAGGTGTCAGCCAAATTTCGATCGGGCTGGGGTGGAGGCGGGTGATTGCCTGCTGGAGAAGCTGTTGAAAATGCTCACGCCAAGTCGGATATCGCCGCACCGAGGGCGGAATCAATTCAAGCTGCTGATATTCTGACCAGCGCAACGTTGGTTTCATGATCTGCACCTCCAAGCAATTTGTTTCACTTTATGAACGATCGCCCGCTCATACAAATCAACTGCTTCATCACATCCATCAAATTCACTGATGGATAAAATTTGACTGAATCCGCAAAAATTTGAATGAAAAGGGGTTCGATCGATGCAGGACATTTCCCGGCTGAAACTTTCGCAACTGCAAATTCTAATCGCTGTTGCCGACTGCGATAGCTTCAGTGAGGCCGCTTTGAATCTGCAACTTTCTCAATCGGCAGTCAGCTATGCGATCGCCACGCTGGAGGAAAATCTCGGCGTTGTGCTGTTCCTGCGAGGACGCTATGGGGCGCAGCTTACGCTGTGGGTGAACAGGTGGTCGATCGCGCTCGTCAGGTGACGTATCTGATGCAGGACATGGTGAAGCAGGCCAACCTCGCCAAGGGTCTGCATGGCGGACAGGTACGAATTTCCGCCTTTCGCAGTGCTGCTACGCAGATTTTGCCCAACGTGATCGCGCAGTTTTGTCGCCTGCATCCCGCGATCGCCATTCGGATTTTTGAATATGACGATCGCCCGGAAGTCGATGCTGCGCTTCGCAAACAGCGGGCAGACATTGGCATCACGTATCTACCA
>JAAUTJ010000003.1 GCA_012031475.1 Leptolyngbyaceae cyanobacterium SM1_3_5
GTCAGCGATCAAGATGCGGACATTTCCAGTTCGCATATCATCCGCTCCGAATCGGTGACAAAGTAGGGCGAAATGTAGCGCGATCGAGCTGCATCCCTTCGACTAAATCCATTTCGGTCGCCAAGGATTTCGATTCTTCAACGGTGATCACGCCGTCTCTGCCAACTTTATCCATCGCCTGCGCGATCATCTGGCCGACTTCTTCATCGTTGCCAGAGGAAACGGTTGCCACCTGCGCGATCGCATTGCCTTCGATCGGCTTAGCAACCTCGGCAATTTTATTCACAATCTGCGCGATCGTTTTTTCGATGCCGCGCCGCAGGCTGACCGGATTCGTTCCTGCTGCAACGTTCTTCAAGCCTTCGCGGATCATCGCCTGTGCCAAAACGGTCGCGGTCGTTGTGCCGTCGCCCGCCAAGTCTTTCGTCTTCGAGGCGACTTCGCGAATCAGTTGCGCTCCCGTATTTTCGAGCGGATCTTCTAGCTCAATTTCTTTGGCGATCGTCACGCCATCGTTGACAATCTGCGGTGCCCCAAATTTTTTCTCTAGAACCACGTTGCGTCCCTTGGGACCAAGGGTAATCTTCACCGCATCCGCCAGCGCGTTCACACCGCGCTCTAGCGCTTGCCGCGATTCTTCATCAAAGACAACAATTTTTGCCATTTTGCCAGTTTTGAAACGCTCCACACTGCAATTTAGCACTCACAGGGGGAGAGTGCTACCTTTTCACAGGGCGATCGCTCATCGGTTTAGCCGCGATCGAAGTAGGGATTTCCGCACCCCCGATTTCTTCCGAAACTTCTAAGGAAATGTCGATCGACTAGATCAAATTCGCTTTGTGGATGCAGAACATCCCTATTGAACGGCTAAGCAGCGATCGAACCAGTTGCGGTGATTCGATCCGAGTCAGGAATGCCAGGAAATCAATTTTCTGGCTCAAAGCAAATTGTTGAAACGGGTTGAGAATCAAATTAGTAGAGTTTTTAGTCAGTTTCAATTTAGATCTTGTTAGATCTTGCGCCTGTTACATGACCCGCCCTGAAATAAGTTTCAAAGCTACCCCTGATTCATCCCTTTCGCTGGAGCCAATTCTGAAACCTGCTCTGTGGCTCGATCGAGCCTTAAATGCTACAAATTGCAGGCGATGCTCAGAAATCGAACCTGAAAGTCAAGCGGTGAAAGAGTTTTGAGATTTGGGTAATGTCAATAGAATCTGTGAGAAACGTCGTCCTGCCGTCGATAATTTACAGAATTTCTAATGAATTTGGAACAATACCATAAATTTGTTTGCCGATACACCTAGCGATCGAATCAAGCTAGGTTCGCTCACAAGCTATAAGCTAATCACAACCAATGATTGAGCGATGCCATGTTTGCCCGACTCTTGCGCTTTTTGCTGCCCTGCTGCTAATTGGCCTTTCTGGTTGCACCCTGCCGCGTGTGAGTGCCGAGGAGCGATTATTTCTCGACCTATCGCTGGATTTTCTTTTCGGTCTACGAACTGCCGCGCACCAAATGTCGAGGGAAACTGCGGTGCGGGGTTTGTCGGGCATCACCTACGATCGACAGCGCGATCGCTTCTATGTGGTGTCGGACGATCGCAGCGATCAGGCTCCCGCCCGCTTCTACACGATGAAGCTCAACCTCGATCAAACTGCGTCGCCGCAAATTGCCAGCGTGGAGTTTGAAAAGGTGACGACGTTGCAGGCGGCAGGTGAGCAGTTTGCGCGGGGATCGATCGATCCCGAAGGCATCGCACTTTCGCCGCGTCAGTCCGTGTTCATTTCGAGCGAAGGCGTGGCACGAGATGGCGTTGCACCGTTCATTGATGAATTTGATTTGGCGACCGGGGAGCGGCGAGAGCAACTGCGGATTGGCGATCGATTCTTACCCAAAACCGTCAACGATCAGCCGCAGGGCGTTCAAGATAACTTGGGCTTTGAAGCGCTGACGCTTAATCCGGGCGGCTACAGCACCGCTTGGCTTGAACCGTTTCGCTTATTTGCCGCAACAGAAGATGTTTTGGCACAGGATGTCAATTTGGAGGAGGTCGATCGCGAGCTTGCGGAACGGTATCGCGGCGACCCGGAACAGTATCGCCCTCGCTACAGCCGCTTTTTGCACTATCTGATTGGCGATCCGCAAACGACTTTAATTTCTGAACATCTCTACCCGATCGATCCGCCCCCGGTCGGAGCCGCCACGAATGGACTGACAGAAATGCTCGTTCTCGATCAGGCCGGACATTTTCTGACGCTAGAGCGCTCATACGGTTTAACGGGAGCGGGCGCAAAAATCTATCAAATTGCCACAGGCGGCGCAACCGATACATCGGGAATTGTCCGACTGCCGAGCGATCTAACGGGCATTAATCCGATTCGCAAGCAGCTTTTGCTGGATTTGGGGACGTTGGGGATTGAGCTAGACAATTTGGAAGGGATGGCGATCGGGCCACAGTTGAGCGATCGATCCGCCTCTTCTGGGCGCACCATGAGTCTTATTTTGGTCAGCGATGACAATTTTAATGATGAACAGGTAACGCAGGTTTTGCTGTTTCGGCTGGGAGGAGTAGAGAGCGAGGGGTAAGAAAATCCGTGCAGTTTTACAAAAGACATACCAAACTCCCCGATTGAGGAAACAGCAAGGTTGCGTTGTGGAGATGAGGAATCTTGAAGCTCACGGCGATTGATAATCAAGCATACGCCTGCTGCTCCAGGGTTGAAGCATGTACCTTAAGGCATACAGGTTGCTCTGACACCATCTTTGAGTTTATTCATCCTTTTTATGGAGATAAGCGGATTCGAACCGCTGACCCCTTCAATGCCATTGAAGTGCTCTACCAACTGAGCTATATCCCCGTAGTCCGTTTTCCATAGTGGCCGATCGCCCCGGATTTTGTCAAGCAATATTGAAATTTTTCTGCGGCGATCGAGGAATCGCGCTAAAGTTGCGTATGTTGTGCCGTTGCCGGAACTGTTATGAGCGCCACGCCCGAAGAAAATTCGACTCAAGCCGAACTGCTGCGATCGCTCCGGCGCAAAGAAGGAACCTGGGCAGAATGGGCGTCTGCCTGTGCCCAGTTGCAAAAGGCGGGCTATTCGCCGCAGCAGATTTTTGAGGAAACAGGCTTTGAGCCAATTCAGCAAAATCAAATCGTCGTGGCCGGACAGGTTTACACTTCAATCTTGAAGGTGGGCGTGGGGGAGCGAAAGTGCGATCGCGCTTTGAGCGAACCGGAAGCGACACGCTGTATGAATTTCGGATTCTCACTGAGGTCGATCGCGCTGCCGCTGCCATGCTGGTTGTTCAAAAAGGCATCGACTCCACAGGAGCCAGAGAAGTCGCCAGAGCGCTCAAAGATTATTCGTGGATGAGCAAGCCGCCAGAAGGCTTTACTGCCGATCCGGGCGATGCTGTTGCCTATCACTACTGGAAGTTAGCCAAACAGCAGTCGGATATGCAGGCGCGATCGCGCTTGATTGCCAACGGATTGCGCTTTGCCAGTTCGTCCGAAGCTCGATCGCAGGTGGAAAAGCTGCTGACCGATTTTAGCGTGACGCGATCGCGCCCTGCCCCGCTGCTGCCGTTCTACCGTCTTGATTCGGAAGACGAACTGCCGCGTGTGCTGCCTGTTGTGGGCAAGCTGCCGCTTTCATCGGCGGATTTGCAGGCTGTGCCAGCGGTGGAAGAATCGGGCGCGTTTGGCTTTGTGCAGTTTGAGGGCGGTGGAGCTTGGGTTGGCGTTCCGGGCTGGCAGGTCGTTCTGGCCGCAGAAGATCCCGTCGCGATTTTGGCCGCTCCTTCGACCAGCTTCCCTCTGAAGCTTCTGGCAAGCGTGAAGAGGTGCTGGTGATTGTCGATCGCGCCCAGCGAGAGTGGCAAGCAGACAGCTATTTTGTGGTCGATCGCGACAATCAGCTTCAAATCAACTGGTTGAAACTGAACCGATCGAGCCAATCTTAGGCCGCATTTTGATTGTGTTGCGACCGAAGAAAATTCTCGATGAAAATTTGGCGAAAGACCTTTGGCAGATTGATGAGTAAATGAATTGATAAGCAATAAAAGAGCGATCGAATTTGGGCGATCGCTCTTCAAAACTACGGGACTGGTGCGACTTGAACGCACGACCTACCGCTTCAGATTTGTGTGAGTTTCCCCACTCTCTGGACTATATCTTCACCTTGGGCTGAAAGCCTTTTAGGCGGTGGCCTTTTAGTCTCTACACCTTCCTGAACCAAATACAAACAGATTTGATTTAAGCTTGGCTCGGTATTCCCATGAAGTGCAGATGATGGCTCCACCTTTTAGGGTTCACCGAGTTTGACCACATTCACATCAAAAGTTTCCTTTCGAGTGCCCGATCGTTTCAGGAGGCGGTTGCTCTATCCAACTGAGCTACAGCCCCAAAGCCACTGTCATGATAGCAAGGGATTTTGAGAATTGAAAATGAAGAGGTTTTGCTAACCATTCCGCCATGCTTCTTCCCAGGGGATGCCGCCGACTTCCAAGCCGCATAAATCGCTTTGGGCTTCGAGGATGAGTTTTTGGGTGGATCGATCGCGCAACTTCAGAATCACCTGACCGTTCATCGTGTCGCGACAGACGAACTGTAATCCGTCTTGGGTGGGAGCGCGGAGGACTGTACCGGGTCGATCGGTTGTGCCGAACAGTTCCACCTCGTAGGCGGCATTTTCTGCCCACAGTCGCCAATAGCCCCAAGGGTGAATTTCCCAGTGAACCTGCGCGTTCCAGGGCACGAATTCGTAGAATTTGCCTTGATAGTGAACGCCGACCATCGCGACCGATTCCATCCACCACAAGACGCCGCGCCTGCCGCCGCCTGCGGTGAGGGCGAGGTTGGGCTGATTGTGAAAGGCGTTGCAGTTGAGCCAGAACCACTTTTGCGGAAAAGGCTCCACCCCAGTTTTTTCGCTGTAGAACGGGCGCGATCGAACTCATAGCGCTTGCCCTTCCACTCGATCGCGCCCGTCGCCAGCCCGTGCGCCATCAAAATTTGCCATCCGGGTTCAAAAATTTGGAACTGCGACACCCATCCCGCTGTGGACTGCTGCGGTTTATCCACATCGCCCCAGCCATAGACAGGCTCGATCGAATGCTGCCAGCGGACGGTTTCGCCTCCACTGTGCAAAACGCCCTGATGCCAAATGGCGGTGGCCTGGTAGCCTTCTGTGACGTGGCGATCGAACTGTTTCGCCTCTAAAAATTGCGGCTGGGGCAAATCGCTTTTTCCCCAGTGGCCGAAGCCCAACCGATCCGGCCAGCCCCAAAACTGGCGGACGTTGGGAAAGGTGCGGCAGAAATATTCGTCATCGGGGCCGAGAATTTGGGCAGCGCCGCCGCTAACGGGCTGGCCTCCAATCGGGTCTTCGATCGAATACATGAAGGCAAAGGTCTGTCCCAGAGTGGGAAGCGTGATCCGGTAGTACCAGCCTTCAAAGAAGCGACGGTCGGAGCCGTCCCAGTGGTAGCCGCTGTGGGGTGTTTGGAGCGGGTGTGGAAAGCGTACCATAGACTCAGATATTGGCTCTCTTCAGTATCCGCCATCGAAATGACTCTCTGCCTGAATGTCCGGTGTCTCATGCCGCAAAATGCGGATGATGCCAAATTTTGTGTGTCCTGTGGGGCAAAGCTGCGGCTGGGCGATCGCTATCGTGCCTTGCGGCTGATTGGGCAGGGCGGCTTTGGGCGGACGTTTTTGGCGATCGATGAGCAGATGCCGTCTCAGCCCGCCTGCGTGATCAAGCAGCTTTTTCCGCAAACGCAAAACACCGAGGCGAACAAAAAAGCCGCCGAACTGTTTGAGCAAGAAGCGCAGCGGCTCGATCAGATTACGCACGATCAGATTCCCCGGCTGCTGGCGCATCTGACGCAGGATAAATGTCAATATCTGATTCAGACTTACATTGAAGGTGAAACGCTGGCGCAAGAACTGGCTCGGAATGGCGCGTTCAAGCCCGATCGCATCCGGCAACTGCTGGTTGATCTGCTGCCCGTTTTGCAATATCTGCACGATCGCCAAATTATTCACCGCGACATCAAGCCCGACAACGTGGTGCGGCGCAGTTCAGATGGCCGCTTGGTGCTGGTCGATTTTGGCGCGTCCAAGCTGACGACCGCAACGAATTTGGCACAGACCGGAACGGCGATCGGCTCGGCGGGATATGCCGCACCCGAACAAACGGGCGGCAAGGCAATTTTTGCCAGCGATTTGTACGGCTTGGGCGTCACCTGCGTTCATCTGCTCACCGACCTGCCACCGTTTGAGCTATTTTCGTTTGCGGAAGGCCGCTGGGTGTGGCGCGACTATCTGCCCGACTCGATCGACTCCAGCCTTGCCACCGTCCTCGATCGGCTGATCGAACCTGCGATCGCGCAGCGCTATCGCTCGGCAATGGCGGCTCTGCAAGACTTGGACGTTGCGCCTGCGGTTTCCCCTGTGGCGCATTCGGGCTGGCAGTGTGTCCAGACGATCGCCGCTCACAGCAACTCAATTTCGACTGTGGCGATTAGTCCGGGCGATCGCTGGCTGGTCAGCGGCAGCTTCGACAAAACGATCAAGGTTTGGCACTTGGGCATTGGCGCGTTGCGGAGTACGCTGACCGGACACACGCAGCCTGTTTCTTCGCTGGCGTTTAGTCCCGATGGCGTCATGCTGGTCAGCGGCAGCGTCGATGATACGATTCGCGTGTGGTGTCTGCACACGGAAGCCCCGCTCTACTGTTTGCACGACGAAGCCGATTCGCTGCTGTCGCTGAATGTGGCCGTCAGTCCCGACGGGGTGGCGATCGCCTCCGGCAGCGATGCGCGATCGATTAAGATTCGCTATTTGCAATCCGGGAAACTGCTGCGATCGCTGCACGTCACCCGCACAATTACCAGCATTGCCATCAGCCCAAATGGAAAATATCTGGCATCGGGCAGCAGCGACAACGCGATCAAGCTGTGGAATTTCTACACGGGCGCACCGCTCGGCCTGCTGCAAGGCCATCGCCGCGATGTCAACAGCGTCGCTTTCAGTGCGGATAGTCGCCTGCTGGCATCGGGCAGCAACGACAACACGGTGAAGGTGTGGGATCTGCACAGCCGCAAGGTTCGCACCTTCAGCGGCCATCTCGATTCGGTGAAAGCGATCGCCTTTAGTCCGAATCAGCAGTTCCTCGCCAGCGCCAGCAGCGACGCGACCGTGCGAATTTGGAACGTGGCAACGGGCGAACTGCTGCAAACCCTGGTCGGCCACAGCAAAGCCGTGAATGCGATCGCGTTTGCCCATCACGGGCGCACCTTGGTGAGCGGCAGCAGCGATCGATCGCTGAAAATCTGGCGGCAAGATTAGAGCGTGTTTAAACTTCTGCTGACATTGAGCGTTAGGTTTACCCCCCCAAATCCCCAATTCTGGGGGACTTTGAACGGGTCGGAAGTCCCCGCATTAAATCGATCAGCCTTTTGCAACCGTCATCGCGCTGACATCGGCTTGGCGATCGAACAGCACTTTTGGCTTCAGCAAAGCGCGGAACAGCAACAGCAGCGATCGCAGTTCGCCCGGAGTATGGCGGCGTTTCCACTGTCCCGGACGACAAAACAGCATTTCGACCAGTTGGCGCTGTTGGGCAAGTGTGAGTTGCTCGAAGAAAATGCGGACGGTGGGAAATTCGTCGCGGTATCCAGTGCGAATCGCTTGACCGTGCAGAATCAGTCCAGATTCGAGAATTTCGAGCGTCAGCGGGAGTTGTTCATCTGCCAAATCTGGAAAGCCTGCCTGGGTGAGCGCGACTTCAAGGCCAACTTCCGAGATCATTGTCGTGATGCCCCAGAAAGTTCGATCGCCCTCGGTCAGCTTCACCGTCCGGCGCAAGTCAAACCACTCATGCGGATGCGGGCGCGGCACATCGAGCAAAATCAGCAGCGCGATCCCGATCATCATCAGGTTATAGGCGCTCCAGATCCAGCCTAAGCCAACGCCTTTCACCTGCACGGCGACTTCCGGCGTGACGGTTTGCTGCCATGCGCCTTTGATCATGCACATGCCCAAGTTCACCCACAGGCTGACAGCGGTGGCGACGAATAAAATTAGCAGCGGCCACGCCAAATTCCAGTTGAAGGAAAATCGATCGCTTGCCGTGCCCTTCGGCGTGACGCTGAAGCCCTTCGAGAAGGGATTGAGCATCACCTGCACGACCGTGAGGGCAAGCGGAAAGCAGAGAACCAGCGTGTAGATGCCGCTGAGCAGGGCAGAGCGCGATCGATAGTTCAGCCAGGAAAATACGGTTAGCTGAACCAGGTAATAGGGCAAAAAGTAGTAGAGCAGTTCATGGCTCGTTGCCCGCAGCGGAATCACGCCCAAAAACGAATAGGCCAGCGGCATCAGCAGAAATCCGACCTGCGAAATGCTCGTGAACCAGTGCAGCAAGCCTTCAAAATGCGCCAATCGCTGAAGCGGTTTCAGTCCGGGGATCGTCAGCGGATTTGACTTGATGAAGAAGGCTTGCAGCGTTCCTCTTGCCCAGCGGAGTCGTTGCAGGGCATGAGCGGCAATGTTTTCCGCCGCAAGTCCGGCGCTAAGTTTTTCATCCAGATACAGCAGCCGATAGCCCTGAGCAGAAAGGCGAATTCCGGTGAAGTAATCTTCGCTGAGCGAATCGGTGACAAATCCGCCTGCTGCTTCGAGGGCAGTGCGCCGGACAACAAACGAAGTGCCCGAACAGATCACGCTTCCGGCTCCATCCCGAATCGGCTGGATTTGCCGATAGAACACTTCTTCTTCCGGCGTGAGAACGTCTTCTAAGCCCAGGTTACGGGCGATCGGATCGGAATTATAAAAACTCTGCGGGGTCTGAACAAGCGCAACAGTCGGGTCTTGAAAAATCCGATCGTGCGCGTCAAAAAATTCTTGGTTGGGACAAAATCCGCATCGAAAATGACAATAAATTCGCCCTTCGTTCGCTCGATCGCATAGTTCAAATTGCCCGCTTTGGCATGACGATTATCCGGTCTGGTGCGATATTCACAGCCTAATTCTCTCGCTAAGGCTTCGACTTCAGGACGGCGGGTATCGTCCAGTAAGTAGACGGTTTTGTGATAGTATTCGATCGCCTGACAGCCAATAATTGTCCGACGCAAAATAAATGCAGGTTCGTTATAAGTCGGAATAAAAATATCAACCGTTGGCGTGTATTTTTGGCTGATTACATCTTCGGATAGAACATCTGCCTGTTCGCGTCGATCGCGCACCCGCAGCATCAAAAATAGCTGAAGCGTCCCGCTAATCAGCATCAGCATTTCCAGCCCAAACAAACCCAGGCTAAACACACCATTCAGCGGCGTATTGGTGTTGAGTGTGGCGATCGATCGCCACAAAACATAGCGGACTGTCAAAATTAGCAAAATGCCGACCACGATCGATCGCGACCACGCTTTCGGCTGTGGCGATACTTTTGTGATTGCGAGTACCACCACCATCAGGGCAACGGCCCAAAATAGCAGATAGCTACCTGTCACCATCGGCACTTCTATCCACAAAGGCGGGTCTTGTTGAATCGCGTTAAGCTGCTGGAAAATTTTGGTAATGGTGCCCTGTCCAATAAACCAAGCTGTTACGATCGCGCCTGCACCTAGCACCACGCTGAGCATAATCAAGGTTGTCAGTTGCAGCCGAAACATCGGCTTGAGCGGTAGAGCGTCGGGTTTGAGCTTTTTGTCGTTGACATCGTTCACCTGGAAAAGGGCATTGACAAAAGGGCGCGGCAACTGCGATCGACTTAAATTTTGAAAGAATTATTACGGGATTGGAATTGGCGATCGTCTTAGCAGAGAATTCTAACCATTAAATCCAGTAAATGGGATTTAAATCTAAATCATGAATCTCGCCGTAATTTGTTTGATAGGAAACACTCTGCGACAATCTTAAGCCGATACAGTATTCTTGCTTCTAAAACTGGAACAGGACAGTTATCCTAGTTCTAATTAACCTCGTTCGTAAAATATTGCTCACTCAAGGGGTCTGAATATGGGAGCGAAAGATCTGGTAACGATTTTGCATCCCGCGATCGCGGTTGTGTTCGTCTTTCCACTGCTGGGGATCGTCACGCACTACGCTTGGCAAACGCGCCAGCGACGCCTGAGCGACAAAAGCAGCGACAAAGCAAAATTCCCGCTGCTGTCGGCAAGGAACACTTGCAGTTTGGCCGCTGGCTGACCGGATCGATCGTCGGACTGGTGCTGCTCGGTTTGGCGCAGCCGATCGGCAAAAAATGGTAGTGGCGCAAACCTGGAACCAAGACCCGATGCGCGTCGGCTTTGTTGTGACGATGTTTGCGCTGTCGATCGCGTCCCTCGTCCTGCTCTATCTTGCCCGCACCAAGCTGTGGCGAGCCGTGTTTGCCACGCTGACGGGCATGGGCTTGATTTTGCTGGGCTGCCAGCCGGAAGTGTTTCGGCGCGGCTTTGAGTGGCAAGTCTCGCACTACTACTACGGCATGACGGCGGCGATGCTGATGATTGTGGCCTTGGCGATCGTGCCGGAGATCTATCGATCGAAAACTTGGCGGCGTGTCCACATTGCCCTGAACGTGGTGGCCTTGCTGCTGTTCGTGGGACAAGGCTTCACGGGTGCCCGTGACCTGCTGGAAATTCCCCTAAGCTGGCAAGAGCAACACCTCTATCAGTGCAATTTCACTGATCTCACCTGCCCGCCGCCCGCTCCCCCACCCCAGTCATGAAGCGGCTCGGTCTTACGGCACTGGCGATCGTCATTTTGTTCGGGGCAATTCTGCGGCTGACGAACATTGACGGCAAGCTGTATTGGCATGACGAAGCCTACACCTCTCTCAGGCTCTCCGGCTACACGCAAGCCGAGGTCTACCAGCAGATTTTCACAGGCGAACTGCTGCCGATCGCCGCGCTCGATCGCTACCAGCATCCGACTCCCGAAAAACCTGGATCGACACCTTCAAAACCCTGGCGATCGACGATCCCCAGCATCCGCCGCTCTATTACGTAATGCTGCGCTGGTGGGTTGATGCGATCGGGCAAAGTACGGTGTCGATCGTCCGCAGTTTCTCCGCCCTCACCAGTCTGCTCGTCCTGCCTGCGGTCTACTGGCTGGCGCATGAACTGTTTGTCCAAATTGAAGCCGGACGGCAGTATTTAGGATCGGCCAAGCGCTCACAGTTTGATCCCCAAGTGCGCGAAACGGCTTGCTGGTTTGCCGTCGCGCTCGTCGCCGTTTCGCCCTATCACCTGCTCTATGCCCAAGAAGCTCGCGAATATGCGCTCTGGGCATTGCTGACAGCGGTATCGAGTGCCTTGCTGCTGCGATCGATTCGCCTGCAATCTCCCGCAAGCTGGATTGCTTACAGTCTCTCGCTGATTCTGGGACTCTACACCTATTTGCTGATGATTTTGGTGGCGATCGGTCATGGCATCTATGTTTTGCTGCGCGATCGTCGTCTGAGTCGGAACGTAGCTGCCTTTGGATTGCAGGTGCGATCGCGGTTCTGACCTTTGCGCCTTGGCTGTGGCTGATCGTTTCAACCTGGTCAAGCACGGGCGCAACCTGGACGGCAACCGGAGGCGATCGCCTGACTCTACTCAAACTTTGGGGCTTGAGTCTCGATCGCGCCTTTGTCTTGACGCTGGGCGATTTTGGCTTTGACAGTGCAATGGTTTATTTCAGCTTGCCGATCGTGCTGCTGCTCACGGCGATCGCGCTATTGGCCGTCGTTCGCCACACGCCGATCGCCACTTGGAGCTTCATTCTCACCTTGTTCGCCGCGACGTTTTTGCCGCTTGCCCTGCCAGATTTTTTGCTGGGCGGACAGCGATCGGCAGCCAGTCGCTATCTTGTGCCGTGCTATCTGGCCTTACAGCTTGCGATCGCTTACCTTTTCGCCCGCTGGTCGCGGTACAACTGGGGACGATCGATCGCCGCAATCGTCCTAACGATCGGTGCGATCGCCTGCGTCCAAGCGACCCTGGCCGACACCGCTTGGAACAAAGTAATTAGTCATAACAATCGCCCTTTAGCTGCAATGATCAATCAGGAGCCACTTCCCCTGCTGGTCACGAGTTCCTTTGCGGTCAACTTTGGCAATCTGTTTGCGCTCAGCCATTTGCTCGATCGCGACGTGCATCTACAACTGATTTTCGACCTCACCAACGGCGCATCTGCTCCCATTCCAACGATCGATCCCCGTTTCGATTCGGTGTTTCTGCTGAACCTGAGCGACAGACAGCGACAGGCGCTCGAACAGCAGCGGCAAACCACCAGCCAGCAGCGGTTTCAGGATTTTCACTTATCGTTGTGGCAGTTGCGCTAATTGGGCTGGAACTTTTGCGATCGCTCCACGTCTTCCGAACAGAGGTACTTGTTACCTCACAGTGAGGGGCTTGGGGGGCTAAGCCCCTCAAACTGCTTTCTTTTCAACTGCTTTCGGTAGTTCCACTTTACTCACACCCAATGAATGGGCGAGTGGGGCAGATCATCATAGGAACACGGCACTGACATGCCCTTACCGTTTAGGCATCTGACCCGTTTTCAAATTCAATCGGTATTCAACCGATGCAACAACTACCCTGATTTCCACAGGACACTCGGTTTTAGGGCATAGTGTAAATCGCACTGAGATTTTCACCGTCGCAAAACGCACTATGGCAACGTCGATCGCCTACCTTGGTCCACCTGGAACCTACGCAGAAGTCGCCGCCCTGCGCTGGCGCGATCGCCTGCATCAAGCGGGTGAAATCATGACGCTACTGTCTTGTCCGAGCATTGCCCAGGCACTGAAGGCCGCCGCAACCGAACAGGCAACCTGGGCAGTCGTACCTGTGGAGAATTCGATCGAGGGCAGCGTTACCATGACGCTTGATACGCTTTGGCACCTCGATCGACTTCAAGTACAGCAGGCTTTAATTTTGCCAATTTCACACGCGCTGATTTCCCAGGCTCAAGCGTTCACGCAAATCAAAACAATCTACTCGCATCCGCAAGCGCTGGCACAGTGTCAGGACTGGCTGGAGCAGCATTTGCCAACCGCTCAGCTTGTGCCCACAAATTCCACAACTGAGGCACTTCAGCATCTAGAAGAAAATCTTACAATTGGGGCGATCGCTCCCAACGCGCCGCCGAACTTTACAATCTGCCAATTCTGGCTCATCCCATCAACGATCACCCGGACAACTGTACGCGCTTTTGGGTAATGAGCCTCTGTCCTGCTCCCGGTGGCGCTCACACTTCACTGGCGTTTAGCCTACCTGATCGCCCTGGCGCACTCGTTCAGCCGCTCCAGGTGTTTGCCAAACGTGAGATCAATCTCAGCCGGATTGAATCGCGTCCAACCAAGCGATTCGCTCGGAGAATACCGCTTCTTTGTGGATATTGAAGCTGATTCCAGTCAGCCAACTGTGCAAGCTGCTTTGAGTGAGCTAGCAGACCACACAGAAACGCTCAAGGTGTTCGGCAGCTATGCACTAACGTAGCTCAGCACAGCTACCGCTTACTTCAGCGCGTCCTTCAGAACGGTGCGAGCCGCTAGATGATTGCGGGTCGAAGTCAAAATTTCGGCTTCGCGCTCCAGCCGCGCTGCGGTGTTTTGCATCTCAAGCAGCGATTGCTGTTCGGGGGCTGCACCGTGCAGATTTCCAGCCACCCAGTAGGAAAGCTCTAGCGGCAGATCGGGAATATCACTGGGAAGCTGAATGTCTTCACTCATTAGCTTGGCGGAAAGGCGCACCACGTCGCGCAAAAGCTGATCGACTTCGCCTGCTAGCGGTCGCAGGTCGCGATCGGTCGGCTCGTCTTCAATCCATTCGACCAGTCCGACATAGTAAGGTTTCTGCCGCACATATTCGAGGACGCGAAACCGCTGCTGTCCGACTGTGGCGATCTTCATGCGATCGTCTTGCAGCCGTTGGTGGTCAGTCACTTCGGCGCAGCAGCCGACGTTAGAAACTTTGCCGTCCACCGCATCCACCATCAGGACTCCAAAGCGGCGATCGCTCTGAAGAACGGTGTTCATCATGATCCGGTAGCGGAACTCAAAAATATGTAGCGGAAGTTGCCTGCCTGGAAACAGAACGACATCAGGCAGGGGAAACAGCGGAAGTTCGCGCACGGCGACCGAGGAAAATGTCATTGCAGTCTTTTCCCTTGGGGGATACACAAATGGAACGAAGCGGCTAAAGGCGTTTAATAAAAGTTGTTAAGCAACCTTAATATATAGCTTATCGCATTGTTCCAATCCCTCAAGGGAGACTGAGGGGAATTTACTAGAGCTTCACTTCGATATCGACGCCCGCAGGCAGATCGAGCTTCATCAAAGCGTCGATCGTCTTAGAAGACGGCTGATAGATGTCGATGATGCGGCGATGGGTGCGCGTCTCGAAATGTTCGCGGGAGTCTTTATCGACGTGGGGCGATCGCAGCAAACAGTAAATGCGGCGCTTGGTCGGCAGGGGAATGGGACCGATCGCGGTCGCATTCGTGCGATTGGCGGTATCGACGATCTTCTCGCAGGACGTGTCGAGGAGGCGGCGATCGAAGGCTTTGAGCCGGATGCGAATTTTTTGCTGTTGAATCGTTGCCATGACCTTACCAAGATAGACGGGGACAAACGGACAAATGTCAGCAGCCAGCCGCAAAGACTGACTGCTGATGTAAATCAACTAGACAAGCAAGAGACTACTTGACGATTTTGGAGACGACGCCTGCACCGATCGTGCGGCCACCTTCGCGGATGGCAAAGCGCATTCCCTGTTCGATGGCGATCGGGTTGATCAGTTCAACCGTCATCTTGATCCGGTCTCCGGGCATCACCATCTCAGCAGCAGCACCGTCATCCGAGGTGAAGGCGGTGATCGTTCCGGTCACGTCGGTGGTGCGGACGTAGAACTGCGGGCGGTAGCCAGGGAAGAACGGCGTTTTGCGTCCGCCTTCCTTTTCTTGCAGCACGTACACTTCGCCTTCAAACTGGGTGTGCGGCGTGATCGAACCGGGCTTGGCAAGCACCATGCCGCGCTCGATGTCTTCCTTCTTCAGACCGCGCAGCAAGAGGCCTGCGTTGTCACCCGCCAAACCTTCGTCAAGGCTCTTCTTGAACATCTCAATACCCGTAACGGTTGTGCTGCGGGTGTTGCGGATGCCGACAAGTTCAACGGTGTCGTTGACTTTGATTTTGCCACGCTCGATCCGGCCAGTGGCGACCGTGCCGCGACCCGTGATCGTGAACACGTCTTCAACCGCCATCAAGAACGGCTTGTCAACGTCACGCTCTGGCGTGGGAATGTAGGAGTCAACCGCATCCATGAGTTCGTAGATTTTGTCTACCCACTCGTTTTCACCGCGAGTCGTCTTCGGATTTGCCACCATCGCTTCCAAAGCCATCAGGCCGGAACCGCGAATGATCGGCACATCGTCACCGGGAAATTCGTAGTCGCTGAGCAGTTCGCGCAGTTCGAGTTCCACCAGTTCGAGCAATTCTTCGTCGTCCACCTGGTCAACTTTGTTCAAAAAGACGACCAAACTGGGAACGCCGACCTGACGAGCCAGCAGGATATGCTCTTTGGTCTGGGGCATCGCGCCGTCCGTTGCCGCAACCACGAGGATCGCGCCGTCCATTTGGGCTGCGCCCGTGATCATGTTCTTCACATAGTCCGCGTGGCCGGGGCAGTCCACGTGGGCATAGTGACGGCTTTCGGTTTGGTACTCGACGTGAGCCGTGTTGATCGTGATGCCGCGAGCTTTCTCTTCGGGAGCCGAGTCAATGTCCGCATACCCTCTAGCCGTAGCACCACCGCCAGCGGCCAGCGTCATCGTGATCGCTGCCGTTAGCGTGGTTTTGCCGTGATCGACGTGACCGATCGTGCCAATGTTGACGTGGGGTTTTGTCCGTTCAAACTTTGCGCGTGCCATGATTTCCGTTCCTTTCTACTGATTAAGCGTTCCCTTTGTTCTTCGCGATGATCGTCTCAGCCACGCTGCGAGGCACCTCTTCGTAGTGGCTAAACTCCATCGAGAATATGCCCCGACCCTGGGTGTTAGACCGGATATCAGTAGCATATCCAAACATCCGCTCAAGGGGAACCTTGGCTGACACCTTGGCGAGTCCCGTTTCTGAGCTTTGACCTTCAATCTGTCCGCGTCGCGAGATCAAGTCGCCAATCACCGTTCCCAAAAAGTCATCAGGAACTTCGACTTCAACTTTCATCATCGGCTCTAGCAGGACGGGCGAAGCCTTTTGCACCGCCTCTTTGATCGCCATCGATCCGGCAATCTTAAAGGCCATTTCCGAAGAGTCTACATCGTGGTAGGAACCATCCACCATCGTGGCTCTCAGGTCGATAACCGGATAGCCCGCAATGATCCCCGATTCGCAAGCTTCCTTCATGCCTTGCTCGGCGGGGCCGATGTATTCCTTGGGCACAACGCCACCGACAATCTTCGAGACAAACTCGAAGCCCGTGCCGACTTCGCCCGGTTCCACTTCAATGACGACGTGGCCGTATTGACCTTTACCGCCGGACTGACGGACAAACTTGCCTTCAGCACGGACAGGCTTGCGGATCGTTTCGCGATACGCGACCTGCGGTGCGCCAACGTTGGCTTCAACCTTGAATTCGCGCAGCATTCGATCGACCAGGATTTCCAGGTGCAGTTCGCCCATTCCGGCGATCACGGTCTGGTTGGTTTCTGAGTCCACGCTGACGCGGAAGGTCGGGTCTTCTTCCGAAAGCGATTGCAGTGCCTTGGAAAGCTTTTCCATGTCCTGCTTCGTCTTCGGTTCGACCGCAACGGAGATCACAGGTTCCGGGATGAACAGCGATTCCAGAATGACGGGAGAGCCGTCATCGCAAATGGTGTCGCCCGTGAAGGTGTCTTTCAGGCCAAGTGCCGCACCCAAGTCGCCAGCGCGAAGCTCATCAACCTCAATGCGATCGTCTGCCTTCAGCACGATCAAGCGCGAAATCCGCTCCTTCTTGTCCTTCGACGAGTTCAGCACGTAGCTTCCTTTTTTGAGGATGCCAGAGTAAACGCGAACAAAGGTCAAGCGACCGTAGGGGTCAGCCATGATCTTGAAGGCCAAAGCTGACAGCGGTTCCGAGTCCATCGGCATGACGCAGAACGGCTTCACCGTTCGGCAGCAAGCCTTGAATCGGGGGAACGTCGATCGGTGCAGGCAGGTAGTCCACGACCGCATCCAGCATCAGCTGAACGCCTTTGTTCTTGAAGGCTGAACCGCAAAGCATCGGGACGATCGATCCCGCGATCGTGCCTTTCCGCAGCGCAATCCGGATTTCTTCCTCCGTCAGTTCTACGCCTTCGAGGTACTTCTCGGTCAAAGCGTCATCGGTTTCCGCCACTGATTCAATCAGCTTGGTGCGATATTCTTCGACCACATCCGCCATGTCAGCCGGGATGTCGGTGACTTCGATTTCCGTGCCGATATCGTTCTTCGAGATATAGGCTTTCATCCGCACCAGATCGACAATGCCTTTAAAGTCAGACTCAGCGCCGATCGGCAACTGAATCGGCACGGCGTTGGCTCTGAGGCGATCGCGAATTTGGTCGTAGACCTTGTAGAAGTTCGCTCCGGTGCGATCCATTTTGTTGACGAAGACAAAGCGCGGCACACTGTACCGGTCCGCTTGCCGCCACACCGTTTCAGACTGAGGCTGAACGCCGCCCACCGAACAGAACACGGCGATCACACCGTCGAGAACGCGCATCGATCGCTCAACTTCGATCGTGAAGTCAACGTGCCCCGGCGTGTCGATAATGTTGATTTGATGTTCCGGTTCGCCTGCGAGTGGCTGAGTCGGATTTTCGGGATCGCGGCGCGTCCAGGTGGTGCTGATTGCAGCGGCGGTGATAGTGATTCCCCGCTCGCGCTCTTGCGCCATCCAGTCCGTTACGGCTGTCCCTTCATGAACTTCGCCAATTTTGTGAACCACGCCGGAATAGAACAGAATCCGTTCTGTCGTTGTTGTCTTGCCCGCGTCGATGTGAGCAGCAATTCCAATATTCCGTGTTCGTTCAAGTGGGACGTTACGTGCCACAGTTACCTCCTTAAACTACCGCAGGGCATCTTTTGCGGCTCTATTAAGATTTTATACTTTTTTGCCCTTGACAGGGGAATCTCTCGTCGGCTAGAAGCGCTAAATCTGGCATCCAAAGAACGCCAGATTCGGGAATCCGCCTCGATCGAACTTCGTAACCAAACCTAGTAGCGGTAGTGGGCAAATGCCTTGTTCGCTTCGGCCATCCGGTGCGTTTCTTCGCGGCGGCGAATGGCGCTTCCGGTTTCGTTGGCGGCATCCATCAGTTCGTTTGCCAGTTTGCCTGCCATCGTTCGGCCTGCACGGGCGCGAGAGAACTGGGTGAGCCAGCGGAGGGCGAGGGCTGTGCCGCGATCGGTTCGCACTTCCATCGGCACCTGATAGGTTGCACCACCGACCCGACGCGCCTTCACTTCAACCAAAGGCGTTGCGTTCTTCACGGCTCGCTCAAAGGTTTCGAGCGGGTCACCACCTGTGCGCTCTTCAATCAGCTTGAAGGCGTCGTAGATGATGTTGAAGGCGATCGACTTTTTGCCGCTGCTCATCAAGCGGCGCACCATCATCGTGACGAGACGGCTGTTGTGGACGGGATCGGGCGGGACTGGGCGTTTGGGGATTTTTGTACGACGGGACATAGTTCGCTTGAAATGAAAAGGTTAATTAGGATTTGGGACGCTTTGCGCCATATTTCGATCGACCTTGCATCCGGTTTTTGACGCCGACCGTATCGAGCGTACCGCGAATGATGTGGTAGCGGACTCCCGGCAAATCTTTCACCCGTCCGCCGCGAATCATCACAACCGAGTGTTCCTGAAGGTTGTGCCCGATGCCCGGAATGTAAGCCGTCACCTCAAAACCGGATGTCAAGCGCACCCGTGCCACCTTACGCAGTGCGGAGTTCGGCTTTTTGGGCGTGGTTGTGTAAACGCGGGTACAAACGCCTCGACGCTGAGGGCAGCTTTTGAGGGCGGGTGACTTGGTTTTCTGTGTGGTTTTCTGGCGCTCGTCGCGAATAAGCTGTTGAATCGTGGGCATGAGTTACCGTCAGGCTGTGTTTGCGGGGATGAACTTGCAACGATCTCTAATCGTAGCGATCGAACTGCGATTGTGTCAAATTAGCGTTTAATAAAATCGTTCAAGCCGTACCATAACCTTGATAATCTAATGTCAAAACCAGATTTTAGCGTTTGCGATCGAGTGCGTATCCTCCAAATTCCGCCGCAGGTGTTGGAGAAAATGCCGCAGGAGTCGATCGAAATCTTCAAGCGATGCGCTGGTCAAATTCTACGCATTGATGATTTGAATGATATCGGCTGGCTTGAACTGAATGTAATGGATGACGGTTCGCAAGCGCCCAATTACTGCTATCACACCATCTGGATTGAGCCTGAGTACGTTGAACGAGTGGAAGCTTGGTTTTGATTTGGTGCGATCGATGTTTTCAGTTCAACACACTTTATGGGGATTCAGTGAATTGCTAGCATGAGTCGTGACGTTCATTACGACATTGAGCATAATAAGGCGAAGCGTAAACCTGACTAAAAGATGAATCCGAAAATTGCTGTTGGTACAGCCTTTGTATGCAGCACTCCTATCATTAACGCGACGGCTAGCACAGTTGGTGTTGCTGGAACTGGAACCGCGATCGGAACGCTAACCGGAGCAGCCCATACTAGCGCCACAGCCGCATGGATTGGCTTTGGCAGCATGAAGCTAGGAATGTGCATGATGGGCGCACTGCCAGTCGTGGGTGCATTGCTCATTCTCGATCGCATTGCTGGACGAGGTGAAGGTGTGTCGATCATCGACTGGAGAGAAGAATTTTGGAAACAGTACAGAGCTCAGTGTGAACTGGAAGAAATGAAAAAAGCGATTCAGGTTGATTCTAAGCATCAAGTTGAGGCAGAGAAAACGGCTCGCTCATCTGCTCAATTGGAAGGTGAATTTCGATCGCTGGAAGACGAACATGAACTGAACCTGATGAAGAAAGAGTTAGGGCTGATTTGATTGCATTTCAGCCAAATCTGATGAGTCTTGATTTTGGTTTGGGGCGATCGCTACACTGAAAATACTTTCCCTAATTCAGAACATCTCATAAGCTATGACCCTTGAAGAGATTTTAGATCTGGTCAAGCAGCTTTCTCTGGTTGACAAAGTGAGGCTGATTGAAAGAGTTGCACCTGAGATTGAGCAAGATTTAGCTGCGAGTCAGGCGATCGCCCGTCGATCGCTTTGGGGTTTGTGTGCTGATTTGGGAACTGCGCCATCTGCCTCAGAAATTGATCAAGTTCGTCAAGAAATGTGGGCAAATTTTCCGCGTGAGGATATTGTGTGATTCGAGCGGTTGCCGATACTCATGCTGTGATCTGGTACATTTTTGCCGATCGTAGGCTTTCTGAAACTGCCCGACAAGCGATTGAGCAAGCCGCAACAGATGGCGATCAGATTGCTTTTTCGTCGATTACTTTGGTTGAAATTATCTATTTGAGTGAACGAGGACGAATTGCAGTTGATACGCTTGAGCGTTTAATTGCGGCTGTAGATCCTGGAGACGCAGTTTTGACAGAAATTCCTTTCGATCGCAAGATTGCTCAAGCATTTGCACAAGTTGAGCGGTCGCAGGTTCCAGATTTGCCCGATCGCATGATTGCAGCAACCGCTTTGTATTTGAACGTGCCGCTAATTAGTCGTGATTTCAAAATTCAACTATCAGACATTGAGACAATTTGGTAGCTCCATCTACCGAACGCGACCGACGATGAATTTGAGATAGCGGCCTTCGGGGAATTGGGCGGGGACGGGGTGATCGATCGCCTGTCCTGCCTCGTGAATAATTTGCAGTTGTCGCTGACAGTTTCCGCCTGCTGCGGCCAGCATTTCCTTAAAGGCTTCTGGGCTGATTTGACTAGTGCAGCTTGCCGTGACGAGGAAGCCGCCGGGAGCCACACAGCGGAGGGCGATCGAATTGAGCTTGGTGTAGGCGCGGAGGGCGGCGAAACGGTTCTGTTTGCTTTTGGCGAAGCTGGGCGGGTCGAGGATGACCAGATCAAACGTCTTCTTTTGTTGAACAGCAGCATCGAGCCAGTCGAAACAGTCTGCCGTTGCGAACCTGTGGCGATCGAGATTCAGCCCGTTCAAGCGAACATTAATTTCGGCGGCTTCGGCTAAACCTTTGCCAATATCGACGCTTGTAACGTGGCTAGCGCCGCCGCGCAAAGCGTAGAGCGAAAATGCTGCGGTGTAGCAAAAGCAGTTGAGGACGGTGCGATCGCGGCTCATGCCTTCGACAAAACGGCGATTGTCGCGATGGTCAAGAAACAGTCCGGTTTTTTGTCCGGTTTGGAGATTCACCTGAAATTGGAGGCCGTATTCGCGGACGACGAGATCGATCGGGGGATTTTCGCCCCAGAGAAGTTGCGTTTTTCCCGCGAATTCGGCGTCTCGATCGATGTGCTGCGATCGCAAAATCACGCCTTGCAAAGGGGCGATCGATTTGAGCGCATCCACGAGCCAGTCAAGCAGGACGGTTGCGCCTTCCATGTAGGTTTGGACGACAGCGAATTCACCGTAAAGATCGACCGTAATGCCGGGAAGTCCATCGCCTTCACCGAACAGCCAGCGGTAAGCGGTGCAGTCTTGGTCGCGGAGGGGCGATCGCAATTCCCAAGCGAAGCTTACCTGATCGCGCAGCCAACGGGCATCGGGAACTTGTCGAGGGGAAAAGAGGCGGATGGCGATCGAACCTTTCGCGTCCCAAAGTCCAAAACTCGTCCAATTGGCGCAGCGGATTTTCACCCAGGTTCCAGACGGCAAATGCAGATCCGGCGGAACGTGATTGCGATAGACCCAGGGATGACCCTGCGCTAGGCGCTCTTTAAGCGAGGGAGAGAGGCGAATTTCACGCAGCGGCATGGGTGCGATCGAGCCAAATAAATTGAGGTAATTCTTTGAATTTTACCGTAATCGATCGAGAAGAATTCTTTAAAAGTTAAAAGCAGTCAGAAGCAAGAAGTGAATCTTTTCATGCTAAATCTGACTGCTTCTGTTAGAAGAGGTTTTTCTAGTAGGTTTCGATCGACTCACTATCTAGTTTCTACAGTGCAGTAATCACCTGCAAAAACTCTTCAGTCAGATCCATTTCGCAGCGCTGGCTAAACAAAACACCTGCCAAACAATACATCTGACTTGAATAGAATGCTTCTTGTTGTTCGCGCATTTCGGCAATGCGAGATTTTACTTTTGGGTCAGAACTGTAATAGCCAAACGGCAAAGGCGAGACGAGAAAATTGCTGACACAGTAGCCTTGCTGTGCAGCAAAATCAACCAGTCCTTTCGGATTGGAATAGCTTGATACCATCATCAGCGCTTCGTCATAGCCAAGTTCAAGCAATTTCTTCGTGATGGTAATGCCGTCGATGCCGCCATGTAGCAAGGGTTGATAAAGCTTGTTATCGATCGCAGGCAAATAAGGCGGATTGGAAATAATCACGGAAGCAATCGGTCTATCCGCTTCAAAGAATGAAGCGTTGTAAAGCTGGTAGTGCTGGTCTAGCTCATATTCTTGAGCGCGAGCGATCGCAATTTTGCAGGCCGAAGCGTTCAGTTCAAAGCCGTGTACCTTGCCGTTAAAATCCGATCGCAGCAGCGCTTTAATGACAGGAGAACCATCACCAGAGCCGAATTCAACGATCGCATCTCGATCGACACGATTATTTAGAACCATCGATTCTAAGCAGTAAGAATAAAAGTTCGACTCTTCCGGGCAGAAGAAAACCTCTCGAAGCGACTTCTCAGCGGAGCCGTGACGACGGGCATTAGATGAAAGAACCATACAAAAGTTTTTTAACAACTCTTTGAAAGTTAAGATTTTGCGCTCTCAATGGGCATCTACCTTTAGAAGTGTTACCAAATTAACAGAATGTTAGTTCTCGCCGTAATCCTACGGGCGGAAAAACTTTTGTATCTTTCTGGCGATCGCAGGATGTAAGATGCTAGAAGCTCCTCAAAGTGTCTCCACAAAGGCAATTCGCTTTTTCTTGAGTCGATCGAAATTCAGGTAAAGACTCTGAAGCTGTCTCTATCCTGATGTAACTAATCTCACATCAAGAAGCAAAATTACGGACAAAACAACCATGACAAATTCCTTTTCTACTGAAATTAGCGATCGCATCTGTGCCCACATGAACGATGATCATGCCGATGCGATCGTGCTGTATGCGCGGGTGTTTGGTGGCGCGGCGAATGCGATCGCGGCTCGTCTGGAAAGAATCGATGCCCAAGGCATGGATTTGACGGTTCAAACCGAGTCAGAAACCACACCAGTTCGCATTACGTTTGACCACCAATTAAAAGATTCTGAAGATGCACACCACACCTTAATTGAGATGGTGAAGCAGGCTCGCAAACAGTCGATTTAGTGAACTGGGCGATCGATGATGGGAATCAGCATTGTTGGAATGCTCACGTCCTACAGCGGCATTCATCAAAGCGATTGGCTCTGGCAGCAAACGCCGCATTCGTTTGGGCGTTGGGGCAAGATTCAGATGCAGGCAACCGCAGCGAATCCGGATTTTTTGCTGCTGTATAACTGCCATATTCGATCGCACTCCTGTTCGATCAAATCGGTTCAGCAAAATATTCAACTGGCAATCTCAGCAATCTTTAAGTGAAGCTGAAATTCAAAAGAAGCTGAGATATCTACCGAAAGAACGGATTATTTCTTTGTGGCGAGAGCCGCCGTTTGAGGAAAAGCGATCGCAGCGAATCGCAGGCTATGCGCTTTCCGAACGCTACTGCGGCTATGTTTCGGGTGCTGATGAATTCGCGCCAATTCCTGACTACATGCCTGCGATTTGGTATCACGCGAATTCGTTTCGCGATTTAGCAGAAATGCCAGCACCAGCTAAGGAAAGAACCTGTTCTTGGATTACTTCGGGAATCGATCGAACCGCCAATCATCGTCAGCGACTCACATTTTTGCAGCAGCTTCAGCAACAGTTTGAGTTTGATCTATACGGTCGCGATTTACCGAATTGGGCAGAGAGTAAAGGCATATTGGCGAATAAATGGAACGGCATGGCTCCGTATTTTTATAATTTGGCGATCGAAAACTATGCTGAGAATGAATGGTATGCGACTGAAAAACTTTGGGATGCTTTGTTAGCTTGGTGTTTGCCGATTTATTACGGCGGTTCTGCTGCCGATCGCCTCCTACCTCCAGGAAGTTTTTTGCGTTTACCCAGCCTCGATCAAGCGGGAATTGATTTCATTCGTGAAGTAACTGCAACGCCAGACGCTTGGATGGAAGCGCAGGGCGCGATCGCCCAGGCCAGACAAATTATTTTGCATAAATTAAACTTATTAAACTGGCTCTCAGATTACGTTGAAAAGCTGTCAGGAAGTTGATAATGCAAACAGAATTGCAGGCTTTAATTGATCAGCGGTTGCAGGTGGATCGATCGCAAATTGTTGAGTTTTGCGATCGCTGGAAAATCACCGAATTTGCACTATTTGGCTCGGTGCTGCGTGATGACTTCCGCCCTGATAGCGATATTGATGTCCTGGTAACTTTTGCGCCTAATAGCCGCTGGAGTTTGTTGAATTGGGTAGATATGAAAGCAGAACTGGAGGCAATGTTCAAGCGTGAAGTAGATATTGTAGAAAAAAAAGGTTTGACAAATCCCTACAGGCGTTATGAGATTCTGAAAACCCATCAGGTAGTCTATACAAGTGAACAACCGTGATGCTGCATCAATTTGGGACATGGTGCAGGCAATTCACCGAATTCAAGAATTTACAGCAAATCTTCCGTTTGAGAACTACGTGGAAAGTTTGTTAGTTCAAAGTGCAGTTGAACGGCAGTTTATGATTTTAGGTGAGGCGGCTCGCAGAATATCCGATGAATTTCGACAAGTACATCCTGAGATTGCTTGGCGCAGAATTATTGGTTTGCGAAATGTCCTAACTCATCGCTATGATGCAGTGCGGCAAGAAAGAGTTTGGACAATTATTACCTCAGAACTTAACGATCTACTGTTGCAATTAGAGCCGCTTTTGCCTCCATTGCCGGACGATCGATAGCCCCATTATCTGAACTAAACGATTACCTTTATGTAATAGCAATCTGTTCTTAATGTGGCGATCGAACCGTCTTAATGTTGCCGTGTGACCTTACAGAGTAGCTGTTTATGCACCTGGGGTGTCAGTAATGGTAGAGCTAAAAGGATTTGCTGTTTTGCCCGCCGCTACGTTTGCTGAGGGACCGCCTTCCGGCAGCGCACTTGCGGCAGGACCGTTTCCGGGTCAGCCTGTGCAGGGCTTCAGCGGCGTTCAGTTTGCAGGTGACGATCGCTACTGGTTTCTTGCAGATAATGGTTTTGGTGCGAAAAATAACAGCGCCGATTTTTTGCTGCGAATCTATCAGGTTGAGCCGAATTTTCGCACATCACAAAATGGTAACGGCAGCGTTTCCGTCGAGAGTTTCATTCAGCTTTCCGATCCCGATCGCAAAACTCCCTTTTCGATCATCAATGAAAATACGAGCAATCGCCTGTTGACCGGAGCTGATTTTGACCTCGAATCGTTTGTTCTTGCTCCGGATGGCACGATTTGGATTGGCGAAGAATTTGGCCCGTTTTTGCTGCAATTTGACAGCACGGGCAAACTGCTCAATGCACCGATTCCGACGCCAAACTATCCGATCGCGCCGACTTTGACCGGAGAGCCGCCGATCGTCATTGGACATCGCGGCGCAAGCGGTGAACTGCCGGAGCATACCCTGGAAGCCTACAAGCTGGCGATCGAGCGCGGCGCAGATTTCATCGAGCCGGACTTGGTGGCAACGAAAGATGGCGTGTTGATTGCCCGTCACGAACCGATGCTGGGCGGCACAACGGATGTGGCGAGCCGTCCCGAATTTGCCGATCGCAAAACGACTAAAATTCTCGATGGTGTGGCGGTTGAAGACTTTTTTGCCTCGGATTTCACCCTCGCAGAAATCAAAACATTGCGGGCAATCATGCCGCAGAGTTTTCGCACTCAAGTCTTCAACGGCGTGTTTGAAATTCCCACGCTGGAAGAAATCATTAACCTGGTGCAGCAGGTTGAAAAAGACACGGGTAAAAAAGTTGGAATTTACCCGGAAACGAAGCACCCGACGTTTCATGATGACCTTGGTTTGTCGTTAGAAGAACCGCTGTTGGAGGTGTTTGAAAAAACCGGATTTACTGATCCCGATCGCATCTTCATTCAGTCGTTTGAAGTTGGCAATTTGAAGGAGCTAAACCAGAAAACGGACATTCCGCTGGTGCAGCTTTACGATGCGTTTGATGTCAATCCAGACGGTTCGCTGATTGAAATTCGCCCCTATGATTTCGTCGTCAGCGGTGATTCGCGCACTTATGGAGATTTGCGGACTCCGGCAGGACTACGGGAAGTTGCGACCTACGCGGACGGGATTGGACCTTGGAAGCGGATGATCGTTTCGGTGCGCGAAGTAGATGCGAATGGCGACGGTCAGGCCGATGACCTGAACGCAGATGGCGTAATCAACGATGCCGACAAGGTGACAACTGCGCCGACGACGCTGGTGCAGGATGCTCACGCGGCGGGACTGCTCGTTCACCCCTACACCTTCCGCAACGAAGGCCGCTTTCTCGCCTCGGACTATCGGGGCAATCCGAATCGCGAGTATCAGCAGTTCATCAACTTGGGCGTGGACGGCTACTTCACCGATTTTCCCGGCACGGGCGACTTGGTGCGCGACCAGATCACCGGAGAGTTTGTCCGATCGCCCCAAAATCCCGATGTCCTCAACACGACCGAATTCAACACGCTGAACGGCAGAGCGCCGATCGTGATCGGCCACCGGGGAGCCAGCGGTGAACGTCCCGAACACACGATCGAGGCTTACAAAAAAGCGATCGCAGATGGCGCGGACTTCATCGAACCCGATCTGGTTGTCACCAAAGACGGCATCCTAATCGCCCGTCACGAGCCGATGCTGGCCGTTCTCAATGCCAACGGAACGCTGAACACAACCGACACCAGCACCGACGTTCACCTGCGTCCCGAATTTGCCGATCGCCTCACAACGAAAATTTTGGATGGGCGATCGGTGACGGGCTGGTTTGCTGAAGACTTCACGCTGGCGGAAATTAAAACGCTGAATGCGATCGAGCGGCTGCCCGCCCTCCGCAGCACAAGGTTCGACAACGACGGGCTGAAAGTGCCCACGCTGGATGAAGTGATCGATCTGGTGCAGCAGGTGGAGCAGGAAACCGGACGCAAAATCGGCATCTACCCCGAAACCAAGCACCCGACTTTCTTTGCCGATCAGGGCTTCAACACCAGTCAGCTTCTCGTGAATACCCTCGTCGCGCAGGGCTTCACCGATCCCACTCGGATCTTCATTCAGTCCTTTGAGGTTGCCAACTTGAAGGAGTTGAATTCGACTCTGATGCCCAACGCAGGCATCGACATTCCGATCGTGCAGCTTTTTGGCGGCGCGGGTCGGCCATATGACTTTGTGGTGAGTGGCGATCGCCGCACCTACAGCGACCTCGCAACCCCGGCAGGTTTGGCCGAAATTGCCACCTATGCCGAGGGAATTGGCCCCAACAAGCAGCGAATTGTGCCGCTTTCGACCGTAGACAACAACGGCGACGGTCGCCCCGACGATCTCAATGGCGACGGACTGATCAGCGATGGCGATCGCGTCACGGGCACACCAACGACGCTGGTTGACGATGCTCATGCGGCGGGACTGCTCGTTCATCCGTACACGCTGCGAAACGAAAGCTTTTTCCTGCCCGCGAGCTACGGCGCGATCCGATCGCGGAGTACAAGCAACTGATCGAATTGGGCGTGGATGGCTTTTTCACCGACTTCCCCGGAACCGGAGAAGATGCCCGCAGCACCTTCATCACGCCGCCCGCTGTTGCCAACTTGGGCGGGTCACGCGGCTTTGAAGGCATGGCGATCAATCCCGCGCAGGACACGCTGTATCCGCTGCTGGAAGGAACAGTCGTGGGCGATCCCGCTGGTGCGCTGCGAATCTACAAGTTCGATTTGGCGACGCAGCAGTATGACGGACTGGTGGGCTACTATCAGCTTGAAAATCCGGCTCATGCGATCGGGGATCTTGCGGTTGTCAACGAAAACGAATATCTGGTGATCGAGCGCGACGGGCGATCGGGCGCATCGGCTCAGTTCAAGAAAATCTTCAAGGTCGATTTCTCGAAATTGGATGCGAACGCAACGTTGCCAAAAGCTGAAGTCGTGGATCTGCCTGAACATCAGCGATCGAACGACCTGAATCAGGACGGTAGCAATACGTTCACCTTTCCGTTCGTGACGATCGAAGATGTCCTGGTGATCGATGAAGATACGATTCTCGTTGCCAACGACAACAACTTCCCCGGCGGCGGCGGACGCTCCTCAGCCAGCGACAACAACGAAATCATCCTGCTGGAACTCGACACACCGCTGAATCTTGCACCGGGAGTCGGAGCCGCAGCTTTGGACATCAACC
>JAAUTJ010000185.1 GCA_012031475.1 Leptolyngbyaceae cyanobacterium SM1_3_5
TGGCCGACCGCACCGCTTCTCGTTCTTGCAGCAGCACATCGACGATCGAAACAAGCTGCCGCCCGACTTGAATTTGGGCATATTTGCCAAAGAAATCAGTGACGATCGCCTGCCACAAATCTTGAAGAATCAGCGATCGATTTTCAAAAAGCTGCTCGATTGAGATTTGCGAATAGCGCAATTCCGCGATTACATCTTCAATTCGCCGCAGAATTAAAAAGAACAGTTCGCGCTTTTTGTCGATGCGTAAAATGTCAATTTCCAGCGTGATGTTTGTTTGATTGTGTAAGTTCGTTTGCAGCTTGGCAACGATCCGATCCCACAACAGCGATCGCAACAGATTCACATCCATCTGAGCCGATTGCGGTTCAACAACGGTGATCGCGGCTTCAACGGGCGCAGTCGGCAAGGCGGGCGGAGAGGGACGATCGATCGCGGCACTCACAGGTTCGATCGCTGGTCGGGTGCGCCGAAACGCGATCGACCAGCCAGCGGGCGGTGCGGAGTTCTCTGGCGCGACCTTCCAAGATGGCGCGATCGAGCGGGGAAAGATTCTGCTGAAGCTGCGCGTTGATTTCGGCCAGAGCCGCGTTGATGCGTCGCAAACCCAACTGCCGCCAATCGCGTCGCAGTCGGGCAAACGGCGCTTGAGCGGGGATCGAGCGCTGCCAAAACGGTTGACCCGCCGCAACTGTCCGAATCGCGCTCAGCAGCAAATCGGCGTCTTGATCTTTGGTGCAGTATCCGGTCGCGCCAACTTGCCGAGCAGCGGCCAGCAAGATCGGCTCATAGCGATCGCTCAGCACCAAAATCGGCAGATTCGGGTACTGCGCCCGGATTTGCTCAATTAGCGGTAAACCCTGCCGCAAATCGACTAAGACCAGATCGATCGCGCTCGTCGCCAATCTCGTCAAGGCCATTTCCGCCGTTGCCTGAACGACTTCTGCAATTGCTTCCAGCCGAATTTTGAGCGCTTGGCAAAATACGGTGTCTTCGTCGATGAGCAAGACTGTCGATCGCGGCATCTATGGCACTACGCATAATAATTGCCCCTCATCCCCTAACCCCTCCTCTCTAGAGGAGAAAGGGAACCGGATTCAAAGTCCCTCTTCCCCAGGGAGAGGGATTTAGGGTGAGGGCGGCTGTTCAAACATCAACCTATTTCAATAAGAATCATCATAGCCGTCGTCGTAGCCACCATACGATTCACCTGATTCGCCTGCCCACATATTCCAGATCTCCTGACGGCGGACTGCCCACTCTGCGATCGACGCTTGTGCCTCACCATAGAGCGGGCGACCGGGTGGAATTTGCGAGGCTTTGTCGATCGCCATTGTCAGGCTGTCTACGCTGGCTAAAGCGCGAGCCTGCCGGAGAATCGAGCGATCCTGCGCCACCAAAATTTGATAGCGCCAGCGGCGAATTTCCGATCGCGCTTCGTCATGCAGATCGCGACCGGACTGAATGCGGCTGGCAACCACGATCGCCTGACTGTAGCGGCCTTGGCTGGCGATCGATCGGGCTTCGTCCAGAATCGGCTGGTCTTCCAACCGTTCGACTTGGTTTGTCCAGTTGGCGATCAGCGTTTGCGCTTCGACACGGCGCGATCGACCCAGTTCAACCTGACTGGCCTGCGCGATCGCCCCTTCAAAGCAGGAATCGAATCGGGATTGGCGATCGCCTGCGCCCGCAGGATAAACGGACGATCTTCAATGCGCTCAACCTGGTTTGCCAGTGAGCCGTCAGGGTTTGCGCCTGCTGGCGGCGGGGGCGGGTTGGGCTGATTTGGCTGGCCTGCGCGATCGCCGTCTGCAAGCTGGACTTTTGCCCCAGACTGGCGGCAAGGCTGGCGTACTGCAAGCGCGTCACGTCTTCAAGCTGCCGCTTCCAGTTAAGCAAATCTTGGCGCGACTGGCCGTAAAAGGCGCTTCCGGGCTGAATTTGGTGCAGGGCGGTGATGCCTTCGAGCAAATTCACGACTTGAGACAGGGCGGGCTTCCAGTCCGACTGCGCCGCGCTGACTCTAGCCTGCGCTTGACCAAACACCAGCATGTCGCGAGCGGTGGGATTGAGGGCAATGCTTTTGGGAATCTGCTCGATCGAATCGGCGGCGGCAATCCGATTTCCGGCTTTCCACTGCTGCCAGCCGATGCTGATAATTCGATTCGTCCAGCGATCGACATCGGCTTTGGCGCGACCCCAAGCATAAGAGTCGCGATCGACTTCCAGCGCAAGCGTAATCGCCGTTCCCAAATTTCGCGGCGTTTCGGCTTTCACCGCTCCTCGTGCCTCAGTCACCTGCTGCCACGCTTTGCGCTCCAAAACAATTTGCTCGCTCAGGTCGCGCAGTCGGTTTTCGCGCCAAAACGGATTGTCTAATTCTGCCAAGGCCGATAGCTGAGCCGAAGCTTCGTCCCATTTTTGATTCCGCAGTGCGGTTTGCGCCACAGTGTAAACCTGCTGGCCTTGCTGCCACTGCTTGCGCCAGTCTGCGATCGTGGTTTGGGCTTCTTTGTAGCGCGGGCTGTTGGTGGGAATGTGGCTGATGATCTCGCTGGCACGCTGAATATCACCTTGATTGAAAGCGCGACGGGCATCGCCAATCAGCACATTTGACCAGGTTTCGATCGCCTTTTGTGCTTCGTTGTAGAGCGGATGTTCGGCAGGCCAAGCGCCAATTTCCTGCAAGCTTTGTGCCAGTTGCGCCACTTCGCCAGACTGAGCCGCCTGCTGAGCGCAATAGAGCCGTTCCACATCCGCAGACAGGCGCGTGATGTTTTGGCAGTCGGGCGGCGGCGGCAGCATTGCCAGCCACAAAAGCCCAGTCCGCCCGTCGCGCTGCAAATCGTCAGAGCGCTCAGCAGCCAAGGCCAAACTGAAGGCGGCGGCGCGGCGGGCTTGACGAGTTCCGGCTCCGGTTCGGGGATGGCGATCGGCACTGCGCCATCACTGACGATCGACTGCGGCACTGCCCCTTGCAGCCAATCGTCTGATGCGGGCTGCGGGTCTTCCGCTGCATCCACAATGTCATTCCAGTTCAGCTTGGCTTCTTGCCGCCATTGCCACCAACGTTTCTTCGCCATTTCTTTTCCCGTCCGCGCTCAAGCTGTCTTCGATCGATTGCCAGATTGTGATTGCTAGGTTGCCCATCTTTCAAAAGCAATCTCAGCAAAAACAAAAAGGTGAATTGCCGCTTATTGTAAAGGTTGATTGACCAAATCGAACGGCAAATTCTCATGATTTTCAGCGATTTTGCTGATCAATCAGGAGAAATTTGATTGCGATTGATGAAGCAGTGGTTTGGGGGTGAACAGACGCGGGATCTCGCGTCTGTACGGGGATCGGCAAAAAGGCAATTTGTGAAGGTTGGTTGAGCGATCGAGCAGGATTGAAACGAATTAGAAACGAGCGATCGCGCTAACAAAAAAGCCCACCCGCTAGGTGAGCTTTTCGATCAGTTCAGAACTGCAAATTAAGCCTCTAGATTGCGGTAGCCGAAGAAGTTGACGCAGTATTCGGTGATTTTCACGCCCGTTTCTGCTTCGATTTGGGCAATCAGGTCGGCAGGCAGTTCGACATGCACATCCATGATTTGATTGGTGTCGAGGCAGTTGACGTGGCTGTGCGGATCGCTGATGTTTCCGATAGCCTGCCATCAGCGCGATCGATGCACTCGATGATGCCCTGTTCAGCCAGTGCGTCGAGGTTTTGATAGACCGAAGTGTGACCGATGTCTTTGCCGCGCTGGTTGAGGCGATTGTAAATTTCGCGGGCGGAAAGGTGTTCTTTTTCCTGCCACAAAAGCTCTAAGATAAAGCGTCGCTGCTTGCTTAAGCGCATTCCCTGCGCCTGACAGCGATCGAGAGCGTCTTCGAGCGATCGAATCGGTTTTTTTGCAGCGGCTTCACTTTGCATAGCTAACACATTGAGCGAATGAGTTGCCTACCTAACATTCTACCGGGGTCGATAAGAAAATGTACTTAGCTGACGCAGGCTTGATGAATGCACAACCAAACAAAGCCAGAGTTTACGGCGTGAAGTCCGTCTCAATTCGGCGATTGCATCCCGTTCGAGATAGGAGTTCTAAAGTGAACTCACTACAACTTTAACTTAAAACAGATTGTACTGTCCATAGCATTCGCGTCTATCCCTAGAGAGAAATCAATGATTCGAGGAGAAAGTTGAAATGGCTACAACGATTTCGCTGCAAGCGCAACACTTCGATCGCCTCGATTTGTCCCCGCTGGCCGCAGCGATCGAACCCTGGCTGCAAGCAGGAGAAACCACGCAGCACGAGCAAGATCTGGCGTTTGCGATCGATCTTCCCCGCGCTCCGGGTGATCCGCGTGAGCTTTCGGAAATTCCCGAAGTGCGCCTGTGGTTTCTGCGGGCGGATGCTCGCTATCCCTGGTTGCCCTGGCTTTTGAGTTGGGAAATGGCGAACTGACGCGCTATGCGGCCATGCTCGTTCCGCATCAGTTCGCCAAAACGGAAGGCATTCAGTACAATCCCGAAGCGCTAGAGCTATTTGTGATGAACAAGGTGTTTGTGCTGGCCGACTGGCTGGTGCAGCAAAACGCTTTTAGCCCGACCAAGCTCAGGTTCATGACGCAAACTTTGGGCTATGACCTGGATGAAGAGTTTTTTGCGCTGCTGGGATGAGGGCGATCGCGTTTCACAGCATCGAACAAACGTTCAATCTAAGCGCTAGTTTGCGCCAGTTGACAGGCCGTACAGAGGCCAAAAAACTCCAGCGTGTGATAGTAAATTTTGAACTGGTGTGACTGATGAAGCTGATGTTCCAATTCGTGAACGGGGCATTCATCGATCGGCATCGACAAACCGCACTGCACACAGGTGAGGTGGTGACGGTCTTCCTTCACCAAACTGTACAGCGATTCGCCCGATGCCAACGTCCGCACCTGCACCGCCCCTTCCAGCTTCAGCGATTCAAGGGCACGATAAACCGTCGCTAGCCCCATACCTTGCTCGCGATTTCGCAACTCAATGTAAAGATCCTGCGCGGAAATGGCGCGATCGAGGTCTTTGAGCAGGCTAAGAACCCGCTCTTGGCTGCGGGTACGTTCGGCTTTCATAGCGAATTCTTTGAGATTCCTTCAATTTTACTTTGGAATTCGATCGACGGAATTCGATCGAACGGCCAGATCGTAGAGACGCGAGATCTCGCGTCTCTACCCACATCACCGCGATTCGCGTCTTTTCAGTCTCTTCACGGCTTACAATAAGGGGCGATGTCTCGATCGCGCCCTTTGTGAACACCTACCAGGCTCAAATCTACGTGACGCTGCGGCCTTCCGTACTTGATCCGGCAGGAACCGCCGTCCAGTCTGGCCTCGCCCACATGGGTTACGACAACGTGGAGCAAATCCGCATTGGTAAATATATCGAACTGAAGCTGACGGCAACCGACGAAGCCGCAGCAAAAGCGCAGCTTGACCAAGTGTGCGATCGCCTGCTGGCGAATCCCGTGATCGAAAACTATCGGTTCGACCTGACAGAAATTTTCCGCTACGGTAGGAGCAGCATGAATTTGGCGTCGTTGTGTTTCCTGGCTCCAACTGCGATCGCGATGCCGCAATGGTCGTGCGCGATCTGCTCAATCAGCCGACGCGCATGATCTGGCATGAAGATTCCGATCTCGACGACCTCGACGTGATCATTTTGCCGGGAGGTTTCAGCTACGGCGACTATCTGCGCTGCGGCGCGATCGCTCGCTTCTCCCCAGCATTGCAGGCCACGATCGCCCACGCTCAGCAGGGCAAACTCGTCTTAGGAATCTGCAACGGCTTTCAGGTTTTAACCGAATCCGGCTTGCTGCCCGGAGCCTTGATGCGAAATCGCGATTTGCATTTTGTTTGCGATCGCGTTTCCTTACGGGTCGATCGCACCGATCTTCCCTGGACGCAGAATTATCAATCCGGTCAGGTGATTACGCTGCCGATCGCGCATGGTGAAGGCTGCTACTACGCCGACGCCGACACGCTCAAGCAGCTTGAAGACAATCGCCAAATCGTCTTTCGCTACTGCACCCAGTCAGGCGAAATCAGCGAAAGCGCCAATCCAAACGGCTCGCTGCAAAACATCGCCGGAATCTGCAACGCGCAGGGCAACGTGTTGGGCATGATGCCGCACCCGGAACGCGCAACCGATTCGACCTTGGGCTGCACCGATGGGCTGCAACTGTTTGAAAGCGTCCTGGCGCAAATGTTGGCGATCGCCTAACTCAAAAAATCGACGGATTATGACCGCAATCTATCAGCCGATGCGTTCAATTTCAATGCGATCGATAGCAAATCACCGCAACTTTCAATCGAGATGAAAGTTCTAAGCTTTACGATTCATGGCGCGATCGATCGCCGCCTCTAATTCGACTTGATCAAGACTGGTAAGAATAAACACTTCCTGTACAGTTTTTCCCTGCCGAGCAATGGCCTTGAAGCCGCCTCGAATCGGTACGGAAACCTTTAATTTCATGCTGGGACAATGGGCGCGAACCTTGCCGATCACCGCAGGCGTAATCGTTGAAATTCCAGGCTGTTCGCACAGTCGTTCGAGAATGCGAATCAAGCCAGGGAGGTGAGTTGAATGGGTGAGAACCACACGACCGCGATCGGAAGAAGCCATAGTAAAGTTTCTTGACGCATCGATCGCGCCGACACAGAATTTAACAACTTGGAAAAACGCAACAGGCGATCGATTAATCACCTGCTAGCTCTAGTCTAGAGCGTGTGATCGATCGGCGTTAAAAATTTAATCTGTCTGCGAATCTTGACGCTTCAAGCTTCTATGTTTTCAGTTCCGATCGTTCTGTGTTAGGGTTAAACCTGAGTATTAAGTTCGGCTGACAGGTTTGTTTTTCGACAGGCATTGCTCCGGCTCAATCTCGCAACAATTTGATTTGGAGTTTTTCCGTGTCGATTTACGTAGGTAATTTGTCCTTTAAGGTTACGCAAGAAGACGTGAGCAACGTGTTTGCCGAGTACGGAACGGTCAAGCGCGTTCAGCTTCCGACCGATCGCGAGACAGGTCGGATGCGCGGCTTCGGGTTTGTGGAAATGTCCACAGATGAAGAGGAAAACGCAGCGATCGAAGCACTCGATGGTGCTGAGTGGATGGGGCGCAGCCTCAAAGTCAATAAAGCCAAACCCCGCGAAGATCGCGGCGGCGGCGGTGGTGGCGATCGTCGCTCGTTCAGCAACGGCGGCGGCGGTGGCGGCTGGGGCGGTGCCCGCAACGATCGTCGCTACTAAGCTTGAGCGGATAGGCGATCGATTTCGGCAGTGAGCAATTTGTTAGGCTTGCTGCTTTGTTGTGAGAAGGGGAGAGCAGAGAGAACCTGGCTCCCCTTTGTGCTAACCGTTTTAGTGGACAGGCTGTTTAGTGGACAGGCTGTTCGCCGCTATAGGTTGAAGCTTGCAGACTGAACATCCGCTCATACAGTCCGCCTTGCGCCATCAGTTCGTTGTGGCTCCCAATTTCGACAATTTGGCCTTTCTCCAGCACGACAATTCGATCGGCCATCCGCACGGTTGAAAAGCGGTGGCTGACCAAAAACGTCATTTTGCCTGCGTCAAACGGCGAAACCGCTGAAACAAGTCATACTCCGCGATCGCATCCAGTGCCGCCGTCGGCTCATCCAAAATCAAAATTTGAGCAGGCGTCATAAACGCTCTTGCCAACCCAATCTTTTGCCACTGCCCGCCCGAAAGTTCTGCCCCACGCGGAAACAGCTTGCCCAGCATCGTTTCGTATCCTGCATCAAGCTTGGCGATAATTTCACTCGCGCCCGCCTCGATCGCCGCCTTCTCGATTCGCGCCTGATTGCGATATTCGCGCAGATCGCCAAAACCAATATTGTCCTGCACACTCAGGTGATAGCGAGCGAAATCTTGAAAAATCACGCCGACATTGCGCCGCAACTCGGTCAGGTCAAGCTGCTGAATGGGAACGCCATCGATCGAAATTTCTCCCGAATCAACATCGTAAAACCGAGTTAGCAGCTTCAGCAGCGTGGTTTTTCCGGCTCCATTCACGCCAACCAGCGCAATGCTTTCATCCGGTCGCACCGTCAAATTCAGATTTCGCAGCGTCGGCTTGGTTGCGCCCGGATAGGTAAAGTCAC
>JAAUTJ010000186.1 GCA_012031475.1 Leptolyngbyaceae cyanobacterium SM1_3_5
CCCTCTATGTCCCCGAACTGTTCGCACATGGCTATCAAACCTTGACCGATGACGCGGAAGTAATCTATCAGGTCGGGGAATTCTACACGCCGGGATATGAGCGCGGTTTGCGCTATGACGATCCGGCTTTTAGCATTCAGTGGCCGCTGCCCGTGACGGTCATCTCTGAAAAAGATCGCGCCTGGAAATTGTTTGAAGTTGCAGTAGGAGTTTAATCATGTTCATTGTTGATACCGCCCTGAAAGCCCGTGCCGAAGCTGGCAACCCGGTTCGCGTCGGCATGATTGGCGCTGGCTTTATGGCTCGTGGCATCGCCAACCAAATCGCCAACTCGGTTCCCGGTATGGAACTGGTCGCCATTTTCAGCCGCCGCATTGAAGACGCCAAACACGCCTACGAGCAAGCAGGCATCACTGAGCCGCGTGAAGTCAAAACGGTTGCTGAACTAGAAGACGCGATCGCCCATCACCACTACGCCGTCACGGATGACGCGATGCTGATCGCGCAGGCAGACGGCATCGACGCGATCATCGAAGTGACGGGCGCGATCGAATTTGGCGCGAAAGTCGTGCTGGAAGCGATCGCTCACCAGAAGCACGTCGTCTTGATGAATGCGGAACTGGACGCGACGATCGGCTGCATTTTAAAAGTGTATGCCGATCGCGCTGGCGTGATTCTTTCGGCCTGCGATGGCGACCAGCCCGGAGTCGAAATGAACCTGTATCGCTACGTCAAAAGCATCGGTCTCACGCCCTTACTGTGTGGCAACATCAAAGGACTGCAAGACCCCTATCGCAATCCGACGACGCAGGCCGGATTTGCCAAGCAGTGGGGGCAAAAAGCGCACATGGTCACAAGCTTCGCGGACGGCACAAAGATCTCGTTTGAGCAGGCGATCGTCGCCAACGGCACAGGCATGACGATCGCCAAGCGCGGCATGTACGGCTATGACTTCAATCGGCATAAGGAAGAGTTGATCGATCGATTCAGCCTTTCCTACAGCGGCCACATCGACGACTGCACCAAGCTGTATGACGTAGACCAGCTTAAAGAACTGGGCGGCATCGTCGATTATGTCGTTGGTGTACGTCCGGGTCCTGGTGTTTTCGTCTTCGGGACACACGAAGATCCCAAGCAGCAGCACTATCTGAACCTCTACAAGCTGGGTGAAGGTCCGCTTTACAGCTTCTACACGCCCTATCACCTGTGTCATTTGGAAGTGCCGCTTTCGGTGGCTCGCGTTGTGCTGTTCCGCGATGTCGTCTTAGCTCCGCTGGGCGCGCCGCAAGTGGATGTGGTGGCAACGGCAAAGATTGATTTGCAGGCGGGCGAAACGATCGACGGCATTGGCCACTACATGACCTACGGCCAGTGCGAAACGGCGGCGATCGCGCAGGCGCAAAACCTGCTGCCGATGGGCTTGGCGGAAGGTTGCCGCCTGAAGCACGATGTTCCCAGAGATCAAGTGCTGACCTATGCCGATGTGGAACTGCCGGAAAATCGCTTGTGCGACCAACTCCGGGCAGAGCAAAACGCTTACTTTGCCGCAGTGAAGCCGTTGGTGGGAGTGGGGTAGGGCAGGAGGCAGGAGGCAGGAGGCAGGAGGTTCGATCGCAACCTTCCTGCCTGTTCATTTGAGCTAGTGCTGCATGAAATCTTGCAGCTTGCGGGCGATCGAGTCCACCATGCTTTCGGGCGAATCGGTTTGCCCAGACACTTCGGATTGGATGCGATCGACCGTTTCCTGCGGCAGACCGAGAAGCTGAACCAGCTTTTGAAAAGCGGCGGATTCTTGCTCGTTAATCAAATCTTCTGCCGAATTGCGGGCGCTCGACCGAATCACTTCATAGCCTAGCCGCAACACCAGTTCGCGCTCTTCGTCGCTTTGTAGCTTTGGTGTCAGTTCCGAGAGCGGCAAATTTTGCATCAGATAATCACGCAGTTCGGTGGACAAGCGAGCGGACAGGCCACTATCGGGCGCGAAGATTTTGACGAAGCGATCGAGCATCACATCGACTTCCTCTTCAGACAAATTGCCGTCTGACCAAGCCATTGATGTGACAATCCGCAACAGATTCATCTGACGCGGCGAGATCGACGGGGAAGGCATTTGTACCATAGTTTTCCTCCAGAAATTTTCGAGTCGCTGAAAATGTCTGTAAGCTAACACGCTAATTTCCCCCAGCCATCTAGCTTAAGCTTGTTGTTGGAAAGTTCGTTGCATTACATTTCGAGAAGTAAAGTAAAGTGAGGACTTACGCAAAAGCGACTTGATCAGACGGCTGCTTGAGGTGCGCTTTCACATTTGAGAGCATCTCGTGCTGAACGTAATCGATCGCTGCTTCGCCTGCTCAAGCGAATTTTCAGCCAGTCCCCAACCGAGTCGATCGGATCACCGTTGCGTAAGCCCTGACGGTATTATTTTGAATAAATCAGTATTTGGAAGCCATTCATCATGTCTTTTTCCTTTGTGATTCGGCCTCGCCAGTGGCTGCTGGCAGTGGCGATCGCGCTGGCTGCTTTTGTTGCTGTGTGGCTGGCGGGAATGTCAAACGCACAGGCAACAGGTGTTTATAGCTTTCCGGTCAGCGTCGATCGATCGACTTTTGTAGTGGACGAAGCCGAAATTCTCAGCCGTCTGAACGAAAAAAACCTCAGCGGTCAGCTTGATAGTTTGGCGAAAAAAACCGGAAATGAAGTTCGCTTTGTCACAATTCACCGCTTGGATTACGGAGAAACGATCGACAGCTTTGCCGACCAGCTTTTTGACCAGTGGTTTCCCACACCCGAAGCCAAAGCGCACCAAACGCTAATCGTCCTTGATGAAGTCACCAACACAACCGCCATCCGCAAAGGCGACGAAACGTCACTGACCGACGAGATTGCCGCCAGCGTCGTGCAAGAAACCATGCTCGTTCCGCTGCGCGACGGCAACAAGTACAATCAGGCGTTTGTGGATGCCAGCGATCGACTGGTCGCCGTGCTGTCCGGCCAACTCGATCCGGGGCCACCGATCGTCGAGTCGAGTGTGCAAACCAAAGGCACATTTGCCACAGCGGAACAAACCAAAGCCGGAGCCACCAACTACATTGGTTGGGTCGTCGGCCTGCTGATTGCGGCCACAATCATTCCAATGGCAACCTACTATCTGTATTTGGTCGCTCAGCCCGCGCCGTCAGAGCCTTCCGATTCGTCGGATTCTTGAATAGCTGCCTCTCATCCCCTCCCTTTTCCTTGGGGCAGGGCTGTTTCAAAGTCAGCAAAGAAAAATTGAAACGGTGGTTGCTGCATTCGCTAGCTGCCACCATTCTCGATCGAGTTAAGGCAGCCTCTAACTTTTGAATATTCTCCAGTAAAAATGAAACAATCCTGTCATGAATGGGGGATTTGGGGGGCAATCAAGCATTCATGCAAGCAGTCTACTGATACAAATTCTGATGTAAAAACAGTCGCTTCGCTGCACGAGTCACCGCAACATAAAGTAATTGATTTCGTTCGCGCACATTGCGATTGATCTGCACGTTTGGCACATCCACAAACACATGCTGAAACGTTGAACCTTGCGATTTGTGAATCGTTAAACAGTAAGCATAATTCACATCGGCAAACAGACTTTTCAATCCCCAAAATTCCATCCAGCGCTTTTCTTCGGCATAGGTTGCTAGCTTTTGGGCGTAGACTTCCTGACTCAATTCATGCAAAACGGTTAAATTGCGAAGCTTGCCTTCATCGCTCAAAACCTGCAAATACCAGACGTGCCAATCGCCATCTTTTCCCGTGTGAATCTCCACCACTTCACATTCACTCGCATTCTGCAAAATCAGCGAGTCCTTCACCATAAACGGCGAGTTTGCGACTAGCCTTTCGCCAACCACAAAGCGCGGCACCTGTTCGCCGTAGATGGTCGATCGAATCTTCCGATTCAGATAGTCCACCCGCGCATTCGTGTAAGCCAAAGCTCTCACATAATCGGGATCTCCCTGATAGGCTTTGCTCTGAAACGCTTTCACCAAAAGCTTTTCCCAGGATGCACCATCGACTACAAGAACGCCCTCCGTTTTTTCTTCATTCACGTTGGTTTCAAATCGAGGCAGGCGCGGACTGGTTAAGTTATCGCGAATTGCTTCGGCTAGAAGGGCGATCGATCCGCCGTAACGTACTACTTCCGTGAGATCCGATCGCTCATAAATCTGACTAAAAACCAATGATTCGCGCTCGTTAATTGGCGGCAGTTGGGCAACATCTCCAACAAACAAAATTTGGTTTTTCTTGTGTAAATCTGTAACCGCTTCTGTTAGCAGCAGCCACATTTCTTCGTTGATCATCGAAGCTTCATCCACAACGATCAGACGATATTTATCGAATTTATTCTCAGTCTTGAGATCCGGCTTAAAAATTTGCCTTCCGGTCGCCGTGTCAAGTTCAGGTTTGAGGCCAAGCAGCTTGCAGCAGGTCATGCAGTCGATGCCTAAATCCCACTGCGAAGACATATTTTCTAATACCTTCGTGGCCTTGTTGCTGAAGGCGGTAAAGACGATCGATCGCAGATCATTCTTCTCACGCAGTCGCTTGATCAGCGCTTGCAGCAAAGTCGTTTTTCCCGTCCCCGCAAAGCCCGTCAGCAAATGCAGCTTTTCTCGACTTTTGACGAATTTTTCCATTTCCTGCAAAGCCTGCCACTGCTGCGGATTCAGCGTGATTCCAGGCAGCACAGCGGGAATGGATTTTGTCGTTTTGCGCGGCACAGGCATCGAAAATCAAAAGGCCAATCTCTAAGGTATCAATTTCGATCGCCCTTGGGTCGATTTCTATCAATAAATCTGTCAACAAAATGCTGCACAACCGCAGTCATGCAGCACAAATCAATTCAAGGCCAAATTACGCCAGCAATTCACCTGTCTCCTGCAATCGATGCAGACGATGATAGATGCCGCCGTGATTCAGCAGTTCTTCGTGATTGCCAACTTCAAGAATGCGGCCTTGGTCAAGAACCACGATTTTGTCGGCTTCGCGGACGGTGCTGAGACGGTGGGCGATGATGATCGTGGTGCGTGTTCCGAGAATCGATCGCATCGCCAGTTGAATCGATCGTTCCGACTCGTAATCCAAGCTGGACGTGGCCTCGTCGAAAATCAGCACGTCGGGATTCACCAGCAGGGCGCGAGCGATCCCCAAACGCTGCCGCTGTCCGCCCGAAAGCCGCACACCCCGCTCACCCACAACCGTGTAATAACCTTGCGGAAATAGATGAATGAACTCATCAACGCGAGCGATGCGACAGGCTTCTTCAATTTGCGCCATTGTTGCGATCGAATTGCCATAAGTTAAGTTGTCGAGCAGCGTTCCGTTAAACACATCCACTTCTTGATGAACGATCGCCAATCTGCGTCGATATCCCGCCACGTCAAGCGATCGGATATCCTGTCCGTCAATCCGAATGCAGCCGGAATTTGGCTCGAAATAGCGAAACAACAGCTTCACTAATGTCGATTTTCCAGAACCCGATCGACCGACTAAAGCAACCGTTTGATACGGCTCAATTAACAGATCAATCTCTTGTAAAACTGGGCGGCTTTCTTCATAGCCAAACGTGACGCGATCGAGGTGAACTTTACCCGTAAACTGATAGCGCGGCGTTTGTTCAGGTGGCACGATCGCTGCTGCATCCACACCGATTGGCAGTGCCATAAATTCCTGAAATCGCTGCATTGAGGCATAGCGACGGGCAAACACTTCTGCGATCGTGCTGAGCGGTTCCAGTTCGGCATAAGCCATGCTGGAAATCGTCAGCGTCGTAATAAAATGACCGATCGAAATGTGACCGCTGATTGTTGCCCACAGCGTTAAACCGAGAATACCAAACACACAGGATTCAACGAAGACGCGCTCCTGCGTTAACAGCTTCACATAGCTGAGGTGAATCGAGTAATCGACGACTTTGAATTCGCGATCGATTCTTTGCTGATACCGCTTCAGTTCTTTCGCTTCAGTCGAAAATGCCTTGACCGTCTTGATATTGGTGACGATTTCAGACACGCGACTGTCCGTATTTTCCATGTGGCGATCGAGCTTTTCTTCCTCTTTGATAATTCGTCCTAGCTCTCGCATATTCAGCCAGAGAATCATCAGGAAGGAAATCAAGAAAACGATCGCAATGCGCCACTCGATCAGCAAAATCATCACGAAAATTCCGAGAACGCGAAACAGTTTGGGAATAAACTGTCCGGCCACTTCGGGATAAGTCCAGGTATAGTTTTCGAGTCCTTTGGCGACCCGACCCGCAATTCTGCCCGGATTGTTTTCGTCGTAAAATTCTAGCGGCAGAGACAGAATTTTTTCCGCCGTTTTCTTTTTGTGATCGCGACGGGCACGTAAAGCAATGTCCCAGTGAAACCAGGACGATATCCAGGGCTGAATCGGGGCGCGAACCACCGTGACGACAAACACGATCGCCAGCAAAATTGCGATCGCCAAACCGCGCTCATTGCCATAATTCAAAGCGGAACCGATCGCCGTAATGCCCTGCTGCAAAGCGCGATCGAGCGGCTGATTTGAGATGACGTTGAGAAGCTGACCGATCGCGTAAGGAACAGTTAAGTCAATAATTTCAAACAGACTACTGGACCCAATACTGAAAATCGCGACTTTCTTATAGTCACGAAAGTAACTCGCGACTTCGCGGAGCGTTGCCATAATTCCCCCTAACAGGTCGATCGCCTGAATTTCCGCAACACAAAGGCCGCTGAAAGGAGCGATCGGGTAAATGCTTCACCTTAAATTGGCGAATTTTCTATAACTACAAAATTGTAGCGCGTCTGTAGTATGTTGCGTCAATTCAAACCAAAATTTTTCGGCTGACCGTTCCAGTTAAGCGACTGCTAAAAGCTTTTGCACCCACACTAAGTTTTGTCAATCTGCTCCAACCGAGTCATTAGGCTGCTGGCGCTGAGCGATCTGAAGCAGCGATCGCAGTGCCTCATTTACAGATGCAGCAGTCGGAAAAGCTTTGGCAATATCAGGATCTAAGAGAACCAAATTTGTTCCTGCTCGATATCTTTCAACATACTTGCCTCTGACCCCTCCTGCCATGTTGGAGAAGTCGTATTCGGAGCGTAGTTCATCTTCTAGCTCATCAACTTCCTTCTTCATAAATCCTCTTTTCCTGGCGAGTGGCTTTTTGAGCGCCATAGACAACGCTCAGGCGACTGTCACCACCAAAAACTGCAATCAGCCTAACTCAATTTTTAGCGGCTTTACCAATTCTTAATCGCTGCTTTACAGCCCGCCTGAATGCGCTTGCAAAATCAGACGAGCGGTATTGAGATAAATCAGAACGCCCAGTACATCAACGACAGTCGTGATAAATGGAGCCGACATCAAGGCCGGATCAAGCTTGAGGGCTTGAAACAAAAAGGGCAACGTTGATCCGGCGATCGAGGCCAAAATTGAAATCGCAACTAAGCTGATCCCAACGGCGATCGAAACGACCCAATCGCCTTGCAGCAAATACGCCCAAAACAACACAACAACGCCCAACATTAAGCCTAAGAATGTTCCGGCCATTGCTTCGCGGCGAATCACTTCAAAGGCTTTGCTCGATCGCAATTCATCGGTATTCAAACCACGAATCACAACGGTTGAAGACTGCGCTCCGACGTTGCCGCCCGTGCCGATGAGTAATGGAATAAAGGCGGCGAGTGAAACAACTTGTTCGAGGATTCCCTGTTGCGATCGAATTACGGCACTCGTCATCGTATTCGTGATCAGCAGCACAAATAGCCAAACGACGCGCCGCCGCGCCACTGTCAACAAATTCGTTTGAAAATAGCTGTCTTCACCCGTCTGAACGCCGCCTGAAATGTAAATATCTTTCGTCGTTTCTTCTTCCAAAATGTCGATCACATCATCAACCGTGATGATTCCAACGAGGCGTTCTTCGGTATCCACAACCGGGATCGCCAGAAAGTCGTAGCGCTGAATCAGGCGGGCGACTTCCTCCTGCGGCGTGTCCGTGTGGACATGAACAACATCGCGCACCAAAATTTCGCGAATGATCTGCTGCGGCTGAGCAATCACCAAGGCGCGGAGCGACAAAATTCCGGTCAGCCGCCTTGCGCCATCGGTGATGTAGAGGTAATAGAT
>JAAUTJ010000187.1 GCA_012031475.1 Leptolyngbyaceae cyanobacterium SM1_3_5
TTGCCGTTGCGCTGATGCAAAAAGTCGCAGAAGAAAATATTAATCTTGATAACAAAAATTTTTGTCGATCGCGGCAACTACACCGAAGACGCTTCAGATATTTGGGTCGGTGCAGAGTATCCGCTGCGGCGCATTTTTGCAGCGGATGATTAACCAAAGCAGCAACATTGCGACCAATCAACTAATCGAGTATGTCGGGCGCGATCGCATCAATGAAATTCTTAGCGATCGCGGCTTCGACATCACGCGCATCAACACGAAACTGGTCGGAGAATCTACGTATCCCGCCAATGCCGGAGTTGGTCCCAACGAAATCACAATGGACGAACTCACCGAAATGATGCGCCAAATTTATCAGCATCAGCACCCCGGCGATGAAGTGCTGATCGACGCGATGACAAGTCAGGAAGACCTAGTTCTCGGCCACGACGGAATCAAGCCCACAGCGGCAATTTGGCTGGGCGAAAAAACCGGACAAAACTCCAAGGTGCTAGGAACGACGCTGGCGATGAAAATTGCGGGGGAAACCTACGTGATCAGCATTTCGATCGACTACAGCGGCAACGAACGAGCGATCCGGCAGTCTGTCCGCGATGTTGCCAATCACATCGCCAAGAACGGGTTGTAGTTTCGATCGCCTTGGTTCGATCGCGCTAGACGGTTGCAGCCATCGCCTCAGCTTCAGCTCCGCCTCGCTGCCATCGCGCACAATGTCCAGATCGATGTCCAGCACGGTCATCTTCAGCCCCGCTTTTGGAAGATTGCCTTTGTTGGAAATGTACGGGTCGATGTCCACGCTGCCTGTGCAGATGATTAGCGAGCCTTTCTTGAGATATTGCAGCTTGCGCCACGCGATCGATCGCTCCCAAATGCTGAGCGACACGGTAAACGATTCTTTGCGATCGCGCCCTCGCTGGACATACAGCGTTCCCGTCGCTACCTGTGCCGTTTCACCGCTGCGGAGCGTCACTGTTTTGACTTCCGCATCCGCCGCCAAATTGCCGCTCACAATCCACTTGTTCAGTCCTGCGCTTGCCATGCCATGCTCCCTTTAAGAATGCTGCTTTTAACATTCCCGCTGTCAGCTTGCGGCTAACGAATGCCTTAGAGCCAACCCTATTAATATTGTTTATGAGTATCAGAGGTAAACTGCGACGGTTTAACGCACTTGTCAGGTAGCTGTGGCTTTTACAAATTGCACAACCAGCGACAAATGGATGCAACTTGATTCTCCTGATTCAGGTTAGCAGCATTACTAAGAGCGCCGTTTTCTAATTGATTCCAGATCTCACCTGACATCCTTCTCGCAATTGCTGAACCGACAAAGAAGGTAAGAGGTGAATGCCCAACTCTGGAAAAGGCTTCTCGTATACGATTCAATGCCGCTTGTGCAGTCTTCCAATGTTCATCTGCCCCTGCGGGATCAATTCCTCCTTTAAGTTCACCCAATGCAATGACGTATGGTGCAACTACAGATGGATCAATTGCGCTGGATTTATTGGCTATCAACTGCGCCGGAGCAAGATTGAATAAACATAAGTCCACGTTACTCCTAACTAGCGGGACGGTTAGATTGTAGATCATTGTACGATCGCCCATTTCACTTTCCCAGCTTATTCCACGCAGAGACAACTCAATTTCTGCATCATTGTTTGTCATGGCTATCCACTTTTTAGTTTTTGAGTGCTGCCAGTGATATTTCCTACCAGCAATTGCAAGAGTTGAAAGGATGGCGCGGGTAAGTTTTCTTTGTGCCAATGCTCCTCCGACATTACGCATTGAGCCGCCAAGCGTATCACCACGAGTTAGCAAAAAACGGAAGACCAATTCCTCTACAAATTTCGTGCCTGCTGGTTCAAGAAAATTCTTGATTAGACCATTGATTGCTTCAACCTTATCTTCTGGCATCAGATGTACAAGAGATTTATCAGATAATCCTGCCGCAGTTAACAGCCCCATTTCAATGCCCTTAACTTCTAACAAATCAGCAGGACTTTCAGCTTGAGTAGCAGCTTCCCGCAGTGCTCTTGCTTCTGCAACATAAGGTGTGGCGCGTCTATTCTTTTCAAGCGCAAGCGCGACAAAACCTGCACGGGTTGCCTCATAAGTTGTTACAAGATCATCGGCAGCTTGAAGATGGTTACGGTAGGCACACATAAAGCTTTAAATTACTGTTTTTTCCACACGTAAACGCATTTCCGCAATGGATCGCGTCCATGATGTCCCATTTGTTGGCTACTATTTCCTTTGTCACTCGGCAAAACAAGAATGCTCTCAACAGCAAAACCAACTTGCTCAGCAAAATCAGAAAGAATCATGTCTACTGAAATGCTCGCTCCTGCGTAACGCACATTGTCATTCACCATAAATAGAAACGCTCCAGGCTTAAGAACACGGGAGCATTCTTGTATTACACAGGCCATTTCATAAAAATATCCTCTTACCATTCTTGGTATGCCGTTATTGTTTAATGCACCCTGTGATTTCTGGTCGTCTAAATATTTCAGGATAGCTTGCAGCAAAATCTGTGAATCAGCAATTCTCAGGGCTTTTTTCCAGCCTGAGTTGATAGTCACCAAATCCTTTGGACGATTTTCAACCGTGCAGCTCAACATTTCCTGACGAAGCTCAATTAATTCCTTTTCGGAAATACCTAGCAAAGCTAGTTCTAGCGCATAGGTTCGGGTATAGTCGTAGCGATTACAATAAGGTGGAGACGTAACAATTGCATCATATGTAGCATCAGGCAAACATGGCATGATTTCAAGGCAAGATCCTCTGAAAAGATTGATTTGACCCAGACTTTTCTTGCTTGGGAAAAGCTCAATCTGTTGCTTGGAGGGTTCCAGGTCATTGATAATTTCGTTGAGTTTGTTGGTGATGGCGATATCAAACGGTAAAATCTCACCTTTATTGAAGGGTTTCTTTCCCTGTCCACGACCCGATCGATGATCCCAACGAAGATACTGTCCATCTTTGCGCGTGTAGCTAACAGATTCTAAAACACATAGCAGAGCAAAGCTTAAAACCATCTGAACTCTGGCATTCTCCCGAAGACAAGTTTCAAGATATTGTTCAATTTTAGCCTTGGTTTCTTGGGAATAAGCTCCTCTGGTAATTCTCAACTCCGGCAAGCTAGTTTTCCCTTCAAACTGCCTCCAAAGCTTTAATCGCGACCAATCTTTTAGACGCTGAAAATCATCAGGGATGAATTCAGTATCTAAAAGCTGCTTGGTATTTATGATCCGCTGACCAATTGCTAATAGCTCAATTCCATCAGCATTGATTCCCAAATCACGAGCGGCAAATAACGCCGTCCCACTGCCTGCAAAGGGGTCTAAAGTTTTTCCTTTAGTAACTTGATATTTCTGACATAAAAGCTCAACAAGAGAAGCAGAAAAGGCTTCCTTGTACTTGTACCATCTGTAGACGGGTCTGGTTTTGTTAGCCTGAAAACTAACCAAAACGCGAGTCAGAGATGGCTGGATTACAATTTTAGATTTGAAGCGATCGCTCAACTGCCTATCAAGACTATCAATCTCTTCTAGAGCGTTACCTTCTACTTCAGGAACCCCACTGGAGATATTTGACAGACTGATCACGGGTACAAAATCCTAGAGAGATAGTTGGATCAGTATATCAGTACCCTCCGCTGGGCTGAACTACTTTGTGCCGTGCATCTCACAAAACGATCGAGAAGCGCAGGCGCACCAGCGAGCTTAAAGCCATCGAACAATTACGATTACCAATCGATCTGCGATCGCTCGTGCAAAACGCGGCCATAGACGGCTTCGGTTTGCTGTGCAAGTTTGTCCCAGCGGAAGCGGCGATCGAGGTCTTCGTAGGCATTTTCGACGAGCCACTGGGCGTATGGCGGATTTTTGAGGACTTCCAGGATGCCCCAGGCGATCGAGTCGGCGTTGCCCGTTTGGGTGACGATTCCGGTTTTGGTGTGGCGCACGACTTCGGGCAGTCCGCCTGCATCCGAGACAACGACCGGGACGCGAGCCGCAAAGCTTTCCAAGGCAACGATGCCAAACGGCTCATAGAGGCTGGGGAAAACGGCGCAGTCTGCGATCGTCTGAAACTTGTCGAGATCCGAGTCGGACATGAAGCCTGTGAAGAAGCATTTTTCCCAGATGCCCAAGAAGCCCGCTTGCCGCCGGAGCGATTCGGTGTTGCCGCCACCGATGATGATGAACTTTGCGGCTCCGTTCGTTTCGCGCAGAACGCGAGGCGCGGCATTGAGCAAAACCTGGACGCCTTTTTCGTAGGTCATCCGCCCGACGTAGTAAATAATCTTCTCAGAATCGCTGGCAAAGCGGCGGCGAAACTCCCAATAGTCAAAGTCGGGATGTCGCTGTTTCTTTTGGGCAAAAATGCCGTTATACACCACGTCGATTTTGTCCCAGGGACATCGCAAGACACGCTCGACTTCCAGCCGCATGTAGTTGGTGCAGACAATCACGCGCCAAGCTTCATGAGCCAGCCACATTTCTTTGCCGTGAATGTAGCGCTGAATGTCCGTGTGAATGCCGTTGTGTCGCCCACATTCGGTCGCGTGGATCGTGGCAACGAGCGGCGTTTTGAAAAAGTGCTTGAGGGCGATCGCCGCATCCCCAACCAGCCAGTCGTGAGCATGAATGATATCGAACTGGCCTTCTTCTTGGAGCAGTTTTCCGCCATGCCGCCCCATGCTTTCGTTCATGTTGCCGACCCACTGCCAAAAGTTTGAGCTTCCGACGACCGGGACGCGATGAACGCAGACTCCCGCAACTTCTTCATAGGCAGGGGCTTGCCCAAACTCGATCGTCAGCAGGTGAATTTCGTGGCCTAACTTTACTAGTTCTAGATATAGCTCGGCGACATGCCGCGCAATGCCGCCGACGATGCGCGGCGGAAACTCCCAAGCTAGCACCAGAATCTTCATGTCTCTCTCGCCAAGCTAGGACAAAATGCTTTACGCAGCGGCTTGCTCCTTCGATCGCGCTAGGCTCAATTCCAATTATCGCGCTACGTTCAACCGCAACACTGCACCGTCTTGTTACATAAATTTCAACATTGTCACACACCTTAGCTTACTTGCTGCACAGCAAAGAAACGGAACAGCAATTCTCAGTATGGCGATTCAACTAGTATTGGGGGGGATGTCTAGTTCTAGACCATCGAGCATGAAGGTGAGCCGATGATCCCAACTGTCGAAATACATGTACCGGGTGAATGCCCGCAAATCATCGAAAAAAGTCTTGCGTGTGGGTAGATGCGATCGCAGCAGCTTGGACTTCAAGTCGAGCAACTCCAGCAGTGTGTGGAAGTTGAGATAGCGGTCAACGGCTCTGGCTCTCTGAGATGTCCTTACAATACCGATATTTCCAGGACTTGAACAGCTTTTCGCCATACTGAAAATTGCTGTGCGCGATCGATTTGCCATTCCTCCTCTTCTGAAAAGACGTATTCTGAAAAGACGTATTCTGAAAAAGCGAAAGTACAAGAAGCGAAAGTAGAAGCAAGTTGCCATGTCGCGTTTAGCCCTGTTGAGTACGTCAGACAAAACCGGAATTGTCGAACTTGGTCGCGCTCTGGTCGAGGAATTTGGCTTTGAGATCATCAGCAGCGGCGGCACGGCAGCAGCACTCAAAGCGGCCAACGTTCCAGTTACAAAAGTTTCGGACTACACCAGATCGCCAGAAATCCTGGGCGGACGAGTCAAAACCTTGCATCCGCGCATTCACGGCGGCATTTTGGCAAGACAAGATTTGGCCGAGGATTTAGCCGATCTCGACATTAACGACATCCGCCCGATCGCCCTCGTTGTTGTCAATCTGTACCCGTTTGAGCAGACGATCGCCCGTCCCGATGTCGCGTTTGCAGAAGCGATCGAGCAAATCGACATCGGTGGTCCTGCCATGATTCGGGCAGCGGCCAAGAATTTCGCGCATCTGACGGTTTTGTGCAGCCCGACGCAGTACGAAGGCTATCTCGATCAGCTTCGGCAGTTCGACAATCCGACGATCGAATTTCGCAAAGATTGCGCTGTTCGCGCCTTTCAGCACACCAGCCAGTACGATGCGGCGATCGTCTCGTACCTCAGTTCAGAAGATTCGGCTGAGGCGGCGACGTTTCGGTTGTCGGGATCGATCGTGCAAGCTCTGCGATACGGCGAAAATCCACATCAGCCCGCCGCTTGGTATCACACTGGGAGCGAAGCTTCCGGCTGGGCAGCGGCAGAAAAAATTCAGGGCAAAGAACTCAGCTACAACAACCTAGTTGACCTAGAGGCGACCCGCCGGATCATTGCGGAATTCACCGATCCGGCTGCCGTCATCGTCAAGCACACCAATCCTTGCGGCGTGGCGCTGGGTGAAAGCCTGAGTGCAGCGTATGAAAAAGCGTTTAATGCCGATTCCACTTCGGCGTTTGGCGGCATTGTTGCCTTGAATCGATCGATCGATCCCGCCACCGCCACTGCTCTGACCAAAACCTTCCTCGAATGCATCGTTGCGCCGGACATCGACCCGGAAGCGCGGGAAATTCTCGCCGCCAAATCAAAGCTGCGCGTTTTGCTGCTGCCCGATCTGAATCAGGGCGAGCCGCAGACGGTTCGATCGATCGCAGGCGGATTTCTCGTGCAGGCCAGCGATAACCAGCCGATCGATCTCGCCAAGTGGCAAGTCGTCAGCGGCCAGCCCACCGAAACGCAACTAGCCGAATTGGTGTTTGCCTGGAAAGTCGCCAAGCATGTCAAATCGAATGCGATTGTCGTCACGAGCGATCGCACCACGCTGGGGATCGGAGCCGGACAGATGAATCGCGTCGGGTCGGTGAAGCTAGCTCTGGAGCAGGCGGGCGACAAAGCGAACGGAGCATTTCTCGCCAGCGATGGCTTTTTCCCGTTCGATGATTCGGTTCGGCAAGCCGCCACAGCGGGGATCGCGGCGCGATCGTCCAGCCCGGAGGCAGCCTGCGCGATGCGGATTCGATGCAGCGGCAAATGAGCTAGGGTTAGTGATGATCCTGACGGGCGATCGACATTTTCTGCATTAACGGCGATGACCACTGTACTGACTGACTTTGATCAAATTGGCGACATTGCGGTTACGGTTTTGCTCGATGGCGGGCATGAACACACGATCGTTTTGCCGCCGGATGCGCCGCTGCTCCAGCAATTATTTGAACTGGTGATCGATCGATCGCCCAATCGTCCGCCGCAGGTGATTCAACTGCCGATTCAAAATGGACAGGCGATGCTGTGTTTTCCGGGCGATCGATTAGTTGGATTGGTAACGAATCCGCCGATCGTGATTCAGCCACCGCCCGATCAAGGGCAGGAGCAGGAGCGGGCGATCGTCAACGATCTCGTTTCAAGCTATGTGCAGCTTGACCATTTTCTGACGGAAAAAGAACAGCGTCGGCTGCTGGAATTTGTGATCAGACAAGAGAAAAACTTTGTTTCTACCAGCACATCAACGGGCGATTTGGAATATCGAAAATCCGTCGTGCTGCATAATTTTCCTGAGTTTGCCGATCTAATTTCACGGCGCATTCAAGCCGTTTTGCCTGATGTGTTCACCAAAGTGGGCATGACGCCGTTTCCGATTTCGCAAATTGAGGCGCAACTGACCGGACACAACGACGGCAACTACTACAAAATCCACAACGACAACGGTAGTCCCGATACGGCCACGCGAGAATTCACCTACGTCTACTATTTCTATCGCGAACCGAGAGCATTTACGGGCGGCGAACTGCGAATTTATGACAGCAAAATTGAAAACAATTACTATGTGCAGGCCGACACGCATCACACGATCGAACCGCGCAACAACAGCATCATTTTCTTCCACAGTCGCTATCTGCATGAAGTGCTGCCGATTTGCTGTCCATCTCGCAAATTTGCTGACAGTCGTTTCACAATCAACGGCTGGATTCGCCGCTAATTTTTGCTGACAAAATTAAAGGGCTGTGCTGCTTTTTTTTAGGTCTTCGTTAGAGTGGAATTATGCAGATCTCACGAGGATAAGATGATGCGATCGATCGGCTCGATCACTCGGTTCACTCCAGTCGCCTTGCTGGTTGCCTGACAGGCTGTGCCACTGCGCCCGCCGTTCAACTACCACTCCGGC
>JAAUTJ010000188.1 GCA_012031475.1 Leptolyngbyaceae cyanobacterium SM1_3_5
AAAACAAAACCTTTTTGTTTTGTTGTTGTCGATCGATCGACCCTGCAATCCAGTAGAAGCGGTGTAAGGTTTTGGCAATTCTTCTTTCAATTCGGTGATTTGTTTGTAGCGCTTCAATAGCCAGGGACAAGTCACCCAAACGATCGGTTGCCCCGGACAGAAAACAGGAAGCCAAACGATCGAAGCATATTCAAATTTCACCTTTGCTTCGGTTGTGTCTGAACTGTCTTTTTGTTACTGATTTCCGTACCAGAAATGCTCTTTGTCAGCAGGCGCATTCGATCGCATATCTGCCCGAAATCGACCGCGAATTGAGCTGCCGGGAATAATGCCTGTTTGCGTAAACTGATCGCGAAAAATTAAGTTCAAGTTGCCCGTTTCTTCCCCGGCACTTGCGCCCACATGAAGCGGTGCAAGCGTTTCAATTAAACCGTAAGCACGTTTGTACATTTAAGCGACTCCAATTGATTCAGATGTTGATATGCAGGGCAAAGGTAAGGCCAAACCACAGCCCCAACGGTTGAGGAAAACGCCTTCTTTGGGAAACCAATCGTCCTGCCATTTGTGCCATGCAGACTTCTCTTCTGGCGTGATGTAAACTGTCCCTGCTGCGATCGAATAGCGCCCCCGCGATAGTCGTTTTGGCTTGCTTGGATCAGAGCCACCAAAGCGATAGCGAAACGGCGTTGGTCGCTCAGTCAAAACGGTAACTGCATCGCCCCAAGCAGGCGGATAACGATAGGACAAACGGTTTGATCCCCAAATCGCAGGCGTGATCAGGGCGAAGCTTTTTCCAACAGGTCGATCGAGCAATTTTTGTGTTTCTAAACTAAGAGTTTCACAGCGGACATTTGCCAAGTGACCTTCACCCCCAAAGCGATACCAGCCGTTTTCAATTTCCAGACTGGAGAGGTAAACTAAACAAACTTCAGGATGAAGCTGCACCGAGTTTTCCAGAAACAATCTGCCATCAACGGTATGACGCTGATCGGTTTGTAGTTCCGGGTGCAAATGTGGCAGAAATTCCCAAGATTTGTCGTGAACTTCTACAGATTTGATATTGCCAGATTCAAGCTGCTTCCAGTCACGAATTGCCACCCAAGATTTGCGATCGAATTTACCAACGGGCAGTTCTCCTTGGCGATTTTGCCACTGCTGATAGTCTGCTTGAAATTGTAGAAAGTCGGTGATTTTTCCAACTCGCAGTTTGCCTGGTTCTGGAATGGGATCAAGCCATGCTGTTAAGAAATTGAACGGCGTTGGCACATAGAAATTTTGGGGCGCTTTGTCTTTTGCCCAAAACGGCCCTGCCAGCTTTAGCGATCGAAACTCTTCTGAATTGGGCTTTTGTTCCGCATAATGAGCCGCCACCAATCCAGATACCGTAGCAGCACTCGGCGGAAAGTTTTCGCCCGATCGCCCCACCAAGTTATCAGGTGAAAGAAATGCGCCCGCGCTTCCATAGAGCAACCCCAGCGGCTCGATCGAAATTAAATATTTGAACATAGGTGAAAGCCTAATTTTGCCAGATTGCTGATCCAGTCGTTCACAGCCTGATGCACTTTTTTGAGGTCCAGATTTCCGTCTTTGAGAAACAAGTTGCGATCGCCCAAAATCCCAGCCTTTTTTTCATCATCGTGATTCCACCAGCCGTTTTGCTCCACGTCAAAGGATTGATTAAATAGGCTGTAGAATTCTTGTCGATCGCTCTCCTGCCAGATTGAATCTGTAGAATGCTCGCGATCGAAATAAACATTGAGTAGCGCGATCGCGACTTCAACCTGATCGCCTCGAAAAGCGTGGCGAGAATCGAGAACGGCGACATCATTGTAAAAGTGAACCCAGTCTTGCTTGCCGTCTTGCGGGTCGCGATAGTCTTGCAAAACTGGCAGAAATCGCCAGGGGCAAGTCCATTCTAGGTAAGTGCCGCTGTTGAATAAAACTCGTAGGGCAATGCGATCGCGTCCTGATTTTTTGGCGTGGCTTTCTGCCTCGTTGCAGTGCTGCAAAACATCTCGCTGAGGCACTTTTGGCGCAGCCCAAACAAAGCCAACGCTAACCGTAATTGGCTGTCGATGCTGCTGCCAGAACTGGGGAAACTGCTGGAGCCAATCGACACATTCAGAAGCGGTTAATTCCTTTTGGGTTGTTTCGGCTGAACGAGGGGGTTCACGATATAAAACGCCCAAGAAATCGTCGCCGCCTGCGTAGATGACTCGGCCTTCTCGATCGATCGCTTTTGCGTCTTTTTTCTTAGGAAGCCATTTTTTGAAGTCTTTTCCCCAGTTCATAATGGCTCGACTGAAGGCATGACGTTCCTGTTCGTTTAAGCCAGATAAATATTTGCCCATGCGATCGCCATCGCCCTTAAACCAGCCTGTCCAGCTATCTTCCTCATACCGATTTAGAGTCTTAAAGCTTTCTGGAATCTCCACTTTTACCTGCAAATCAGCCGTCACTTGCTCATAGGTAGTCAGGCGTTTGATTAGTTCGGGAATGCTGAGATATTCTTGACGAATTTCGGCTTCGTTTTCCTTTTCAATTTTGCCGATCGAGCCTTCTAGTTTTTGCCTGAGCGCATCGTAGAACTCTTTGATTTCTACTTCGTCCGACTTGAGCGATCGCTCTTTCGCGCTGACAATTCGATTCATTCCCGGCCAAGCGATGCCATCTGCGCCGGATAGCGTTGAGCTTTCGCCTGTCCAGTTGATGCCTGTCCAGTCGCGAGATTGTTTGACTGCACCAAGATTTTGGCAGGCTTGATCGATCGATTCACCTGTTGCTGAAAAGAATTCCCAAGCGTGATCGATCCACAAATTCCAGTCGCGTTTCCAGTGATATTCAAACTCATTAAGTTCGGCTTCAATCCAGCAGCGGCAATGGTTAGCCAGTCGTTTCCAAGCGGTGTCTAATGCTGCTTTGGCTTCGGTTTGAAACTCTCCTCGAATGATCAAATAGTTGGGTGTGCCCTGAGTCAAATTGAGAATGGCGGGAGAGATGACTCGATCGCGAAGCGCTCCCGAAACGGTATCGCCCGCTTGTAAACAAATGGCGTGAGACAAATAGGACAAAATGAACGAACTGCCGTAGAGGTCGCGGAGTTTGCGGGATTTTTCGATGAAGCCTTGAACTGGGGCAAAGGTGACGGCGGTATAGCGTGCATCTGGCATAGCTCAAATCAGGAAGTGCTTTGGGAATAGATTAACCGAGGGCTGGAAGGGGGTATTTCCAAGGCGAGATTAACTAGAAGAAATCGCTTGAAGGCTGACGCAGCGTGCTATCAAACTGGCGCGATCGCTTGGCGCTAGTTTATCCCCACTTTCCGCGAGGTCAGTAGAATCCTAGAAAAATTTCGGTTTTGGCTGTGTCAATCTTTTTGGCTGTGTCAATCTTGATCAATCCATCATTGCTTTTCGATCTTGTCGTCACCCCACCTGTAAGTCGCCCTATGCCAACCACTCCATCGCGCTTTGAAGGATTTTTCTCGCCTCGATCGCCCCTCGATTTCATTGGATTTGCGCTGCTTACGCAGACGCTAACCTGGTTTACGGATGGCAAGCCGATCGGGTTTGTGCTGGTGATGCTGTTTGCGATCGGCTGGTGGCTGCTGAATCGCTATCGCGATCGCCAACTGGCAAAGTCAACAAGACTGGTGATTCACAAAGAAGCGCCTCGTCCAGCCAGCGGCCTAGTTTTGCTGCTCAGTCCGTATGATCCGAAAAAACCTGAACTGAAAACTCCAAAAGTTCTCAATCCGCTGATCGATCGATTGCTGCAACCCGCTGTTGAACAGGCAGATTTTGAGGCGATTAATCTGTTTGGTTCTAATTTGCGTCCGCAGATCGAAGCGGTGAACTATCACTGGCAGCAGGGCGTTTTGCAGGAGATTTGGCTGATTGCCTCGGAAACCTATCCGGGCGGGCGCGGGTCGGAAGATGCGGCGGAAATTTTGGAGCGATATTTGCGCTGGCAGTATGACGATCGCGAAGCGCTCCCGGAACGGTATCGCCAAATCAAAATTCACCGTCAGGGGCTGGTGGTGAAAGATTATGACTATCGCGGCTTGTGGCAGTTGGGCGAGCAGATTTTTCGCCAGTCGGCCTACAAAGACGAGGCGATCGCGGTCGATGTGACGGGCGGCACGAAGATGATGAGCGTGGCGATCGCGATGGCCTGCATTCCACCCAACCGCCGGATGCAGTACATGGATGCTCAGCGCGACTGGCAGGGCAATCCGATCGCGCAAGGCGAACTGACGCCTGTTGCGATCGACATTGACCCGATTTTGTACCTGCCGGATTAGGTGCGGTTGCCTTTTTCCACTTTTGCCAAAATCACGAGAGCTTTGTCAATGTCGCGAATCTTGATCGATCGCAGTGCAGTCAGGATCGATCGAATCAACGCCACTTCATCATCGGAAAGTGTCACCATCTGTGATGCCTCCATAAGGCTGTCTGAAAGATTGAGCTTGCTTCGGATTATCGCATAGTGACGCACAAACTCGCAAGTATTTTCGTCCCTAAACTAGCGGGCATGACATGATCGAAGGCATGGCACAGAAAAAACGCAACAAGGTTGAAATTCGGGCATACATCCCCAAAGAGCTAGATAAGCTGGTTCGATCGCTGGCAACGCTCCGGGATGAAACCTTGTCGGCTGTGATTGAGGAAAGCTTGGAGAACTGGATCACCCAAGACCAAAACTTACAGCTTAGAGACAAGCACAACCTGGACGAAATTGACTAGAGCCGAACAGGATTCAAGCTGATTGTTGAACTTCACACCGCCCCAAACTAGCCCGACCAAAACACAGAAACTCAAGCTGCCTCCACAGGTCGCCGATCGCCCCAAAGCCGCATTCTTTCGTTGACCTGTGGAGTTGCCTTGCTGTACAAGGGTTCTGGCCGACGCTCTAGACAAATTTCGCCCAGATGATAGACTATTTTTGACCGCAAAACCGACCTGTGGAGTTTCACCGCTCAGACCTCGCTCTAGGCAAGGCTCGATAGGAGGGTGAGTTTCCCGATTTACTCAAATCGGATTAGTTGAAAACGGAACAACGGATAATCGTTGCGTCACTCGGATTGACAGTTTCCCGATTTACTAAAATCGGATTAGTTGAAAACACGATCAAAGTTGTCGTCCCATTTCCGTTAGGAGAGAGGGTTTTCCGATTTACTCAAATCGGATTAGTTGAGAACGCAAGAGATGCCACGAAGAAGAAATCTCTTCCTGTGACATCCGTTTCCCGATCGCCTCATCGGATTAGTTGAAAACAAGAACTCTCTTCCCGTGACATCGCGTTGCAGGCGGAAAAGGTTTCTCGATCGCCTCATCGGATTAGCTAGAAACTGATCCGATCGAACTGGTTAGAAACCCAAAAAAAGCGATCGCTCACTTTTGAGAAGTGCGATCGCTTTTCTCCGTTGGTTTACCGTATTCAGCAAAATCGGGCGTGAAAGCAAAACGCCAAAAATGTCAAATCTTGATCAGCAATTTCTCGATCGTGCCAACTTTCAGCTTGCTTGGGAAGCGGTTGCCGAAAATCAAGGCTGTGCGGGTGTGGACGGTGAAACCATTGGTCGCTTTGCCCAAAATGCCGATCGATACCTGGATGATTTACGCAAGGCGATCGCTGAAGCAAGATACCGTCCGCTTCCACTCCGGCAAATTTTGATCCCCAAGCGGCAAGGCGGCTGGCGCAAGCTTGGCGTTCCCACCGTGCGCGATCGACTGGTTCAACAAGCGATGCTGAATGTGCTGCATCCGATTTTGGAGCCGCAGTTTGAGCCGTGCAGTTTTGCTTATCGTCCGGGGCGGTCGCATCGCTTGGCCGTTGGAAAAGTTGGTACTGGCGCGGGGCGCGGCTATGAGTGGGTTTTGGATGCGGATATTGTCAGCTATTTCGACAATATCGATCGCGATCGCTTGCTGAAAGAAGTTGCGGAACGGTTGAATCATCTGCAGTTTCTAGATTTGATTCAGGCTTGGATTTCAGTCGGCGTGTTGACCGAGGCGGGGCTGGTGTTTTTGAGAAAGGGATTCCGCAGGGGGCGGTGATTTCTCCGATTCTTGCCAATGTGTATCTTGATGATTTCGATGAAATCCTGACAGCTTCCGGGCTGAAAGTAGTGCGCTATGCCGATGATTTTGTGGTTTTGGCGCGGACTGAGGCGCGAATTTTGCAGGCGCGGCAGGAAGTTGAAACATTGCTCCAGTTGATGAAGCTGGAACTGCATTCTGAAAAAACGCAAATTACGAATTTTGATCGCGGCTTTCGCTTTTTGGGACATACCTTTAGTCGCGATTTGGTGATTGAAGACCAGCCCCGATCGCAGCCAGCGCGGACTCCCGCAAAAGATGGCGGACTGCGCTTAATTCATGCTGATCCGCCGATTCAGCCGACTGCCATGCAGCAAGCCATGATTGCCTCACTGAAGGCGGCTCAGCAGCCGATTCCGCCGCCGCTGTTTGTCGTTTTGGGCTATCAGGTGCGTCCTGACACAGCCGTTGCAATTCACACGAACGAATCAACTTGGAAACCCGATATGTCAACGCTTTACCTGGTGCAGCAGGGCAGTACGCTTCGTAAAGAACAGGAGCGGTTTTTGATTGTGCATCCGAAAGAGTCAGAGCTTGAAATTCCGATTCGAGAAGTCGAGCAAATTTTGGTGTTTGGCAACATTCAGATCACGACGACTGTGATTTCGACCTGTCTTGAGTTGCAAATTCCGATCGTGTTTTTGACGCAGTTGGGCGAATATAAAGGGCAGTTGTGGAACGCTGAAGCCGCAGATTTAATTCTTGAAACGGCGCAGTTTCAGCGACAGCAGGATCAAGCGTTTCGGCTGGCAGTGGCGCGATCGATCGTGCAGGGAAAGCTTTGGAACTCGAAGCAGCTATTGCTGAGGCTGAATCGCAAGCGGCAGCTACCCGAAGTCGCAGCAGCGATCGCGCAGTTAAGTGAGGCGATCGATGTGAGTTCAACTGAAAATATGGCGACGATCGATCAAATTCGCGGCTGTGAAGGGGCGGGAGCAGCGCGGTATTTTGCTGCATTGGGAAAGCTGATTGCAAATCCGGGATTTGAGTGGACGGGGCGATCGTTTCATCCGCCCACCGACCCAATCAACTCGCTGCTGAGCTTTGGCTACACGCTGCTGTATAACAATGTTTTCAGTATGCTGCTGGCAGAAGGACTCAACCCTTATTTAGGCAACTTGCACGGGGCAGAGCGACAAAAAGCCTATCTTGCCTTTGACCTGATGGAAGAATTTCGCTCTCCCGTTGTCGATACCTTCGTGATCAAGCTGGTGAACAAAAAGATCCTCAGCCCGACCGATTTCACCTTTCCAAATGCCGAGGGCGGCGTTTATCTAACCGAGCCAGCCAGACGCATCTTTCTCAAGCATTTTGAGGCGCGAATTTCTGAAAAAGTTACTCACCCAGACGTGAAAGAGCAAGTTTCTTATCGGCGGGCGATTCAGCTTCAGGTGCGGCGCTATGCTCAAGCGGTTTTGGGCAACAGCAGCTATCAAACTTTTCGACGGTGAACGCGATGCTGGTTGTGGTTGTGTATGACATATCTGATGACAAGCGGCGGCTGAAGCTCTCAAACTTCCTGGAAGGACAGGGGCGGCGGGTGCAGGAATCGGTGTTTGAATGTTTCTTGAGTCTGAAAGAAATGCGGCAGCTTCATCAAGAACTGAAGCGGCGGGTGAAGCCGGAAGACAACGTGCGGCTATATTGGATTTCAAAAGAGGCCGTTACTAGAGTTTTAACGCTGGGCAGTCCACCACCACAGAAGCCGCCAGATGTCTACATCATCTAACAGAAACCCAACTCGCCTCCACAATCCGCCAAATCGCTCAAACCCGCATTCCGTCGTTCTATTGTGGAAAACGCTTGTCCTACAAGGCTTCTAGCCTCTCGAAAAGCCTTCGTGCTACACTTCCAGTAGCTCAAAATTCCTATTGTGGAGTTTTGCAGCCCAAACGCCGCTCCAGGCTTAGCTTCCTGGAAGGTGAGTTTCCCGATTTCCTCAAATCGGATTAGTTGAAAACCCTTATCAGCAATCCCTGAACACACCCTGATG
>JAAUTJ010000189.1 GCA_012031475.1 Leptolyngbyaceae cyanobacterium SM1_3_5
ATAGAGGCGGGAAGTTGGAAGCATTGTTTGACTGATGTTGTGTGGTTACTTCTCAGCCTAAACTAGCCTCCACTTCCCGCCCAGCTTTCGTCTCAGCCTTCAGTACTTTTGTCAGTCAAGCAGGGTGAAAGTGGTTTAGAGGTGAAATGAAACTTGAGCGGTGTAGCCGACAAAGCACATGGCGTCCGGGCTACCCTGCGGCGTGTTGAGGTCGAGATCGACACGAACTTGCGTGGTGCGTGGCAGGTTCGGCGCGATCGGTACGGCAACATCCTGTCCCGCCTGCAACCGTCCCACGCCCGATCGCACCAGCGAGACACGACCGCGCAAGGTGAGAGACTGGTCGCCATAAAGCTGGATGGTGGCTGGCATTCCGTGCCGCAGCGATCGCAGCGCTTGCTCATCCACATACACATCCACCCAGCGCCGCTGACAGTCGAGAACACGTCCCAAATTTGCGCCTTTTTCGACAAACTGGCCTTGTCTGGCTGTCACGTCCCAGATCACACCCTCTGTTGGTGGTTTGATGGTGGTTCGCTGAGTTCGATTCAACTCAGTTTGCTCTAGCTGATACTCAGTTGTGGCTTGGGCAAGTTCGGCGCGAGCCGCTTGAATATTGCGTTCAAGCTGAGTGATTGCTTGCTGCTGCGTCACTGCTTGGAGTTTCAGCGTTTGCAGGCGAATTCTCGGATTTGTTTCGCTCCGCTCTCGCTCTAAAGTGAGTCCTAATGTCACGGCTTGCTCTTGATTTTGAGCGCTTTCCAGTTGCGCTTGCAGGCTTTTCACCTGGTTGCTAAGCTCTTCTCTCTCAAGTTGAGCTTCATCCAGCGTGGCCTGCGAAATTGCGCCAGCTTCCAGCAAAGTTGTCGATCGCTGATAAGTAATTTCGGCAAGGCGATAGCGGCTTCGCATTGCTTCTAAATCCGCTTGCACTTCGAGAATGGAGTCTTGAGAATTTTGCATTTCAAGCTGTTGCTGATTGCTTTGTTCCTGGCTCCAAAGTTCAATCAGAGCGCGAGTCTCGGCAAGCTGTCGAATGGTTGTATCCCGCTCACTTTCAAACTCGGTAATTTGAGTTTTGATTTCTTGAGCAGGCAAACGACTGGCTGGAGCAACTAGATTTGGATTGTTGACGATCGCTAAAGTTTGATCGGACGTAACGGCTGCTCCGGTTGCCGCAGAAAATTCGCTAACAATCCCTTCGATCGGTGAATTGATATCAATTAGGGCACCGTTGATCACCGCATCACGGCTGGCGATCGAGGTGAATCGTTCGCGCATCAGTTGAAATGCCCAAACGCCTAAACCGACGCTCAACAAGATCAGCAGCACATTGGCAAGAAACGATCGCGAAACAAGATTTCTGCCCGCAACATTGGGGGGCGGTGTTGTGCTGAATTCAGGCATAGTTTAGTCGCGTTAGAGAAAGAAACAGGCAAACCACATCGAGCTTTGCTGAAGGCTTTGGGCGCAGCAAAATTTGGGCTAGATTTGCTGCCCTGATTGGTCTGTTCAGCGATCGATTGCGGATTGAAGTGCAGTTGGAACCGAGCGGAACTATTAACTAGTCGATGCTGTCAAAAGATAACCGTATAACTACGGAGGTGAGAACTGACTCAGTGATCCCTTGTCAATTTCTTTAAGTACTTCTGGACTTTATGAAGTTTTATTTACTGAAACCTATTGGTATTACGAGCTTGTGTAGTTTTAGATACTAACTGCATAGTGAGCCGATCGCCTTGAGAATGCGAATTCGATCTACTGCGTTCCAAACAGCACCTGATTGTTTTGTGAGCCATACAGTTCGATCGTCAAAGGATCGCCTGTGTTGGTCGCACTAGCAGCAACCGCCTGAAGGTCAAGCGGCTGATTGTACTGTTTGATCTGATTGAAGAAGTTAACGATCGTTTCCGATCGATTGTCAGCCACTTGAATCGATTCGATCGAAATTCCCGCCTGCTGAGCGCGAAATCTTGCTTGTGCCACGAGCAGTTGAATTCGCTCGATCAAGCGGGCGTTGGACATTGTGGTGGGATCAACCGTTGTGGTGGCGATCACCTGACCTTGGACAAACACACGCTGATTCAGGACAACCGAACCGTAGACATTCACGCAGGCTTCGCCCGCCAACACGCAAGGCTCACCGACAAAATAGTTGCTCGCTGCCAGAATTCGGACGACGTAATCGCGCCCGTCTTGAATTTGGTTGCGGAGTTGCTCCACTTCAGCATTAGTAATTTGAATCACCTGCTGATTGCTGTCTTCAGCACCGGGAAGAATGCTTTGTAGCGCAGTTTCGTTGGCTTGCAGAATCAAGCGATCGATCGCCTGCGGAGCCGCATCGGGATCGACAATTCGCACAATACCAGCGGCGAGGGGCTGATTGCGCGACAGGGCGACGTTGCCCTGCCGCAAGCCTTGCAGTTCGCGCTCAAATCGCTGCACTTCCTGTTCCAAAAAGGTGCGCTGGCTTTCCAAATCCTGCAAGGCCGATTCACGATCGGCAATTTCGCGGTTGCGATCGACAATGGCGCGGTCGCGTTCGGCAATCGCCCGTTCGCGATCGGCAATTTCGGCATCGCGCTGATTGATTTGTTGTCGTACCGCCTGCTGCTGAGCCAGCAAAATTTGCCGTTCGCTCTGCAACTGATCGATTTCACCGCGCAGTTCGTTGGCCTGCCCGGACACCGATCGCAATAGATCTTGCGCCTGCTCAAAGTTGGATTGAATTTGGCCGAGGCGGGTTTGCGTTTGGCTGAGGCGCGTTTGCGATCGATCGAGTTGTCCTTCGGTTTCGCCTGACGCTGGCGCGTATTGCGGAGGCGCGTTGGGTGCGCGATAGCTGGCGATCGGCGGCTTGCTGCTGGCGCGTCGATTGATTCAGTTGCCGCTCAATCTGGCGATTTTCCGTTGTCGTGTCTTGCAAATCGCGCCGCGCATCGCGCAAATCGTCTTGAATTTCACTCAGTTCAAACACGCCTGTTCTTAGCTGGTCGCTGACGGCAAACAAGATTGCAAACGTTGAAGCGGAAATGATGCTGCCTGTCAAGATGGTGATCACGGTCGCGGTTTGACGTGGACGCAACCGAAACAGCGTCAGGCGGGCTTTGCCCACACGCATTCCCAAGCGATCGCCCACTGTGGCAATCACTCCGCCCAACACTAAAATCGCCACAATCAAGACCAGCCCAGTGGTCATTTCGACTCAGGAATCATCCAGTTCAGATACAGCCTACTGTACTTCTGGGTAGTGCGATTGGGTAAAGGATGGAGAAAAATCGCTAGCATCGAATCTTGTATTCCACCTGTATGACATGAAGCCTTACTTACTCTGCCCCAGTTGCGATTCAGTCGTCTTGGGCGAGGACAGCCGATCGATCGCTGTCCGCCCTGCCGCGACGGTGATGGCGATGATTCGCAATCTGGCGATTACCGTGTTTCGTCGGACTGGACACCCTTCGATTGCAGAGGCAATTCGATCGCTTCATTGACCAAGCTGGCGATCGGTCTGCCCGTTTCGGCGCTGGCTGCTTCTAAAAGTTCCCAGGCGCGATCGCTGTAGCGAATCGTTGATTTCTTCATAAAACATTCCTTTCAAACTAGAACTTGCCAGCCAGCAAAGTTAGCGGTAGCATGAAGGTGTCTGAGCGTACCCAAAGATTCCTATGAGCAAACCGCTTCTAGTCATTGACCTCAACATCGTGTACGAACATATCGTCAAGATCGACATCGAACAGCCTGAAGACGCTGAAGAAAAGCTTCGACGCATCACTGATCTGCTAAGAGATCTCACGCTCCTCCTCACTCAAAAACCCTAAATGGGCTTCAACTCGTCGAAGCCGTCTATCCAGTCTTGTGAATGTATTTTGCTGTTCACCCAGCAGATAGGCGCGAACCGCTTCATTGGCGATCGCCGTAATTGTGCTTCCGGTTTCTGCCGCTGTCCGCTCTAGCGCTTGATACACATCGTCATCCCAGCGAATCGATCGCTTTTGTTCTCTTGCCACGAGAATCCTACTTGCAACATCGCGATCGTATCAGCGATCGAGCGGCGAAACCTTGCGATAATAAACGAGCAGTTCGATCGGCGTTTCGAGATCTTCATGCAGTTTGAGTGGGACGAAGCAAAAAATCTTGAGAACATTCATAAACACAAGATTGACTTTGCTGATGTTCCTCAGATGTTTGAAGATGCAATTTTGATTGAGCTTGACGATCGCTTCGACTATGGTGAAGATCGCTGGATTGGAACTGGCTTTTTGCGAAACGGTGTTGCAGTTGTAGTCTGAACAGAAAGGCAAGATAATATCATCCGAATTATCTCAGCACGAAGGGCAAATCGATATGAGCGGCAACGATTCGAGCAATATCTCACGAACGGATTGGGCGGCACTCGAAGCGATGACCGATGAGGAAATTGATTATTCTGACATTCCGCCGCTGACTGAAGCATTTTTTGAGAAGGCAACTTTGCGAATTCCGGCAAACCAAGCCCGAAATTTAGTGCAGTTAGAGCCAGATATGATGACTTGGTTTCAGGCTCAAAGTTCAGACTACAAAGCGCTGATTAATTTGATTTTACGTCGGCATATTGAAGCGAATCGCGATACCGTTCCGCCAGCTAATTCGTGACGAAACGTTGCATCCGATCGAAGCTTGTAGCAGACTGAGGGAACTCACGATTTTACGTCATGCCTGCTGGCCGCACCCACGATCGCATCACGCTTTGGACGTTGCCCCTTGCTGCCAGCTTGGGATTGATTTTGACGCGCAACGGCGGACTGGTGCTGATTTTGTGCGCTGGCTTCTTGTTTGGCGGCTTGATGCTGGGGCCAGATCTGGACATTCATTCGGTGCAGTACAAGCGCTGGGGCGTGTTTCGGTGGATTTGGCTTCCCTATCGCGGCAGTATGAAGCATCGATCGCCCCTGTCCCACGCGCCGATCGTCGGAACCGTTTTGCGTGTCGTGTATCTCGGCGTTTGGTTGGGAATCGCCTCACTGGTGGCGATCGCGCTGTGCAATCAGATTTGGCAAATGGGCTGGACTTGGAATCAGATTGGCGAAATCGTGGGGCGATCGATCAGTCAGCACAAGCTCGCGTGGCTGATGCTGGCGATCGGGCTGGAGTTGGGCGCGTTGAGTCACTACGTTGCTGACTGGCTCACATCGGGTTACAAACGTCGCAAAACGCACGGCTGGAGAGCATTTTTTCCGGCTAAACGCCGCCGCACTCGCCGCACGAAGAAATCTTGACGGCTACACCCGCAGCCGATAGCCGATGCCTCGGACGGTTTCGATCGAATCGCGACCCAGCTTTTTCCGCAGCAGTCGCACAAACGCATCGACGATGTTGGAACCAGGATCGTAGTCGTAGCCCCAAACCTGATTGAGCAACTGTTCGCGACTCAACACCTGCATCGGGTGGCGCAAAAAGACTTCTGCGAGCGCAAATTCTTTCGTGGACATTTCGACAAGCTGATGATTCACCCAAACTTGCCGCGTCAGCAGATCCAGCATCACCTCACCGACTTGCAGCGTCGTTTTGCGGCTGGTTTGGGGGCGCGGGGTGGCGCGATCGCGCAACTGAACGCGAATCCGCGCCAGCAGTTCCGTAAATTCAAATGGCTTGGTGATGTAGTCGTTTGCGCCGCCTTCGAGGGCTGCGACGGTATCATCAACTTCATCTTGAGCGGTGAGAATAATCACGCGCAAATCTTCGCCGCGTCCGCGCACTTCTTCCAGCACCTGCCAGCCGTCTTTGCCGGGAAGTCCCAAATCGAGAATCAGTAGGTCAAAGTCGCTGCTGTGCGCCATCGCGATCGCTTCATGTCCGGTTTTGGCGATCGCCGTCGTAAAGCTGTTCGATCGCAGCCCCTTCTCCAAAAAGCAGCGATGCGGGCTTCGTCTTCGGCAATCAGAATTCGATTCATGGCTGGCTTTCCTGCAAGGAAGACAGGGCGAGGCGTTCCGATCGAGGAAGCTCCTGATGCTGATGCAGTGCCCGTTTAGGCAGCACGATCGCAAAGGTTGAACCCTGTCCCAGACGGCTAAACAGTTCGACATGTCCATCATGCGCCCGGACGAGTGCCTGCACGATCGACAAGCCCAAGCCCGCCCCTTCCGATCGCCGCTCGCTGGTTCGGCCTCTGGCAAAGCGATCGAAAATGTATTCTTGATCTTCTGCCGTGATGCCCTCACCGCTATCGCGTACCCAGATGCGAATCGTGTCGTTAGTCAGCGCAGAGCCGATCGCGATCGTGTCTCCTTCGCGAGTGTACTGGGTGGCGTTTTGGGCGAGGTTCATCACGACTTGGGTAATGCGCTGGCGATCGCAGACCATTTCGCCCGCCGCGATCGCTTCAAGCTGCCAGTTGCGCGTTGCCAGTCCGGTCGCTTTGGCAAAAAGTTCTTGCGTCAACATTTCCAGATCGACAGCGCTGAGTCTGAGGAAGTTCGGACGTTCTGCCCGCATCAGCAAGAGCAAATCGGTGACAAATCGATTCATCCGCTTCAGTTCATCGCGGACGAGGGCGATCGTTTCGGCGCGTTCCTGCGGATCATCGCCCAGCAGTTCCAGATGTCCCTGAATGATCGTGATCGGCGTTCGCAGTTCGTGGCTGACATCTTTGATGAAGTCTTGCTGGCTGGTGAAAGCGGCTTGAAACGGTTCGTTTCTTTCGATCGGTGAGTTGCAGTTCGGTTTTTCATCGGGCGAATGAAACACATCAGATTAACCTTGTGGCTCTAGCGTAGCAGCACCGAACGTTGCATTAAATCGACGGCACCAAATCGCTACAGATCTAAATTCATCCAGGTTGATATTGTCTGGAATTTCATAGGTCTGTGCGCCCGTGTAGCTTCTGAGCGGAGCCAGCACAACATAATCCCCTTCTTGAATTGGATAAGCAGGAGGCGTTGTGGAACCAATCACATCCGGCAATCGATGCAAAATCACAAACAGATCTGGCCCAGAAGTTGAAGTTGCAAATGCCTCGTCCAGTTCCAAAATTCGCCCGCCGCCCTGAGTGACAATTTGAACCATTCCCCGCGTTGGATGTTCGCCATCCACAAAGCTGCCGCGCAATTCGGTTGGAGCAGCTTGGGCGAGTGGAGGTGCGATCGCGGCTGGCTGGGATGTTTCTGTGGCGATCGGCTCGTTGGTAGTGGATTGCGGCATTTCAATCGCAATCGCTGTCTCCGTTGACGGAACTCGATTGAAGGAAGCTAATCCCACGATCGCGACCAAACTGCTCAAACCCAAGCCGACAAACCAGATAGACTTTTTCACGGTGCATTCCTCCAAAATCGGTGTTTGTTTGAACTGTCAAGCTTCGTTCGCCTGATGAGTTTCAACTTCGGAGGCGGGCGTGAACGGTGAATGAAAGCTCCATGAAAGATTTTTCACGCTTTTTTCTGATCAAATGTTTCGACTTGTTCGATCGCAACTGTGGCTTAATTGGAGAAGTCGCGCCTGCTTATTCGGTAATCATGCAAAATTCGATCGAACCCACTCTTACTGCTTTACAGCGTCTCGTGGGAGTGGTCGCGCAGTTGCGATCGCCCGATGGTGGCTGTCCTTGGGATCTGGCGCAAACGCCGCAAAGCCTGACGCCCTATGTGATTGAGGAAGCGTATGAGGTGGTGGATGCGATCGCTCAGGGCGAACCGGAGCGATCGCAGACGAGCTTGGAGACTTACTTCTACAGGTGGTTTTGCAGGCGCAAATTGCCAGCGAAGCTGGACAGTTTGACTTAGCAAAAGTGGCGGAAGGCATCACCGCAAAGTTAATTCGTCGGCATCCACACGTCTTTGGTGATGTGACGGCGGACAGCATTGAAGCGGTGAAAGAAAACTGGGAGCAGATTAAATCAACTGAAAATTCCGAACAAACTTTCTTATCGAAATTGCGGCGATATGCTCGTAGTTTGCCGCCCTTAACTGCCAGCATGAAAATTTCTCAAAAGGCAGTTTCGATCGGCTTTGAGTGGGAAAATGCGGAACAAGTTTGGGAAAAATTTGAAGAAGAATTAGGCGAATTGAAGCAGGCGATCGCGCACGAATCGATCGAAAATCAACAGGCCGAATTA
>JAAUTJ010000190.1 GCA_012031475.1 Leptolyngbyaceae cyanobacterium SM1_3_5
CGATCGCCATGAATCGCAAAGCGTTGACAAAGCCAACACTCTCTAGCAATACTGCACCCAGGAAGAAGCCCACGCCCTTGAGCGCATTTTTCGATCCCGTCAGGACGGCGACCCACTTGAACAGCGAGGACTGAGCATCCTGCGGGACAACCAGCCGAATCGCGCTTTTGGAACTCATTTGGTCAGGTCTTTGGCGACGCCCGAAAACGCCTGCGCCGCCATCACGTAGGCGATCGCGCCCACTGTGCCCAGTCGCGATTCAAAAATGACAGCATCGCCAGAGCAAATACCTGTAGGCCAATGCCCGCATACAGCGTCAGCTTCAGCCCCATCTGCGACCCGATCCAGCCGCCTAAGAAGTTGGTGACAACGCCAAAGACTTCGTAGAAGAGGAACAGAGAGGCGATTTGCAGCGGGCTGTAGCCGATTTCGTTGAAGTAGAGCAGCACCAGCATCCGCAGCGCCCCGTCGGTGAGCGTGAAGCCCCAGTAGGCGATCGTCACCAGCGCATAATTTCGCAGATTGGCTTTTGAGGCAGTCGAGGCAGTCATGAATGCAAGGGATGAGGTGGATGCGATCGCGAAATCAAGTCAGACTGAGGGCAACTTTGCGGGCGAGTTCGACCATGCGGTTGGCATAGCCCCATTCGTTGTCATACCAGGCCAAAATTTTGACCTGCGTATCGTCGATGACCATTGTGGAGAGTGCATCAATGATTGAGGAGCGCGGATCGTCTTTGTAGTCGATCGACACCAAAGGCCGCTCTTCATAGCCCAAAATGCCTTTCAGTTCTCCATCTGCCGCTGCTTTGAGCAGACCGTTAACTTCTTCAACGCTGGTCGATCGCGCCACTTCAAACACGCAGTCGGTCAGCGAGGCATTCAGGAGCGGAACCCGGACGGCCAGCCCGTTGAGTTTGCCGTTGAGTTCGGGGTAGATGAGGCCGATCGCCGTTGCCGATCCGGTCGTGGTTGGGATTAGCGAGAGGCTGGTTGCTCTTGCCCGCCGCAGATCTTTGTGTGGGGCATCTACGATCGTCTGCGTGTTGGTGTTGTCGTGAATCGTCGTAATCAGCCCGTGCTGGATGCCGATGCCTTCGTGAATCACCTTCACAACCGGAGCCAAGCAGTTTGTTGTGCAGGAAGCCGCCGTCAGCAGGTGGTGCTGGTCGGGCTGATAGAGGTGATCATTCACGCCCATGACGATGTTGAGCGCTCCCTCTTTGACCGGAGCCGCGACGATCACTTTTTGCACACCGCGCTTGAAATAGGGATCGAGCAAGGCGATCGTTCTGAATTTGCCAGAACATTCCAGCACCAAATCCACGCCAATCTCATCCCAAGGCACATCTCCCGGTGTCGCGTGTTCGCTGAAGCTGAGGGATTGGTCGTCGATCCAAACGCGATCGCCTTTGGCTGTAACTTCGGGTGTCCAGCGTCCATGAACCGAGTCGAACTTGAGCAGGTGAGCAGCCGTTTCCGCTCCGCCTTTTAGCTCGTTGATGTGAACAAACTCCAAGTCCGTCCAGCCCCAAGCCGCCCGCAAGGCCAGCCGCCCAATGCGGCCAAATCCATTGATTCCCACTCGTACTGTCATTGCTACTTCCTGCAAAACAAACTCTAAAAAGCGGCTTCGCGCTTCAGCAATTCTTCGATCGCCAAGCCCGTTTGCGGCTCGCCGTTGAAGACGGTTCCCACCTTGCGATCGCTCAAGTGCTGCTGCGCGATCGTATATGCCTCGTCGGGCAGGGGCACATAGCCGACTTCATCGCTCAAAACTGGGCGTTGGCAAGGTAGTAATCGACAAACGATCGCAGTCCCGGCTTATTTTCCAGCGCTTCGGCATTGACGTAGATGAACAGCGGACGCGCCAAGGGCTGATACTCAGCCGCGATCACGGCTTCAGTGGAAGGCGCAACGGCTCCCGATCCGCTGTCGATCGCCACCGATCGCAGCGCTCTTTGGTTTTCCTCGTAGTAGGCCAAGCCAAAGTAGCCCAGCGCATCCGGGTCGTTGCTCACACCCTGCACCAGTTCGGTATCGTCCTCGCTGTCGGTGTAGTCCGTCCGGCTGGCTCCCGATTCGCCCACGATCGCTTCGGTGAAGTAGTCAAACGTCCCGGAGTCTTGACCTGCGCCGTACAGGTTGAGCGGGCGATCGGGAAACTCAGGGCGAACCTGATTCCAGCGCGTAATTTCTCCTTGGGCGGCGGGTTCCCAAATGCGCTTTAGCTCCTCAACCGTCAAGCTTTCTGCCCAGGTGTTGTCGCGATGCACGGCGATCGTCAGCGCGTCGTAGGCGACAGGCAGTTCGATGTACTCCACGCCCGCCGATCGACAGGCGGCCATTTCCTCCGCTGTGATCGGGCGCGAAGCGTTGTTGATGTCAGTTTCTTCGGCACAAAACTTGCGAAAGCCGCCGCTGGTTCCTGAAAATTCAACCGTAATTTCCGGCTCGTCTTCTCGCTCAAACTGAAATTCTTTCACCACCTCGTCGGTGAGCGGGTAAACGGTGCTGGAGCCGTCGATCGAAATGGCGTCTGCGGTTGTGGCGGCTGGGGAAGACTGCGGCGCTTCGACTTGGGGGGCGGGGGCGATGCTGCAACTGGCCGCTAGGGTCAGAAGGCTAACGGCGATCGCGCAGCGATCCCGGAACGGAACCGCGAACTTGTGAACGGGGAGGCTCATGGCGCTCGTCCTTTCTTGCGGGTTGAAGCGTGTTCTCTTCAGTCAAATCAAATTAATTTGATTTGTCAAGTCATCGAGACGACAATTCCCTGCAAAACACATCAAAAGCAATCGAGGGTCTTCAAGATTTAGTAGGCTGATGTATCAGGCTATACATTTCACGGATATGCAGCCACTACTCACTCATCTACTCAACTTAGACGGGGTTGCTGTTAAAGATCATCGCGACTTAGGCGGAAAAATTGTGTGGGAAGGGGTGACAATCCAAGACTGGGCAATTTGTCCACACTGCGACCAGAAAAGCCACGACGTTCATCAATCTTCAAGTGAGGCCAGCCATCCGAGAGCCTTCAAATTCTAAAAAGCTTGCTGGAAGTGTTTGAGCAGATTGTTGAAGTGTTTGCTCTAGCGATCGCGGATTAAGCAGCGAATGGACATCTTGAATTGTCAAGTTCGGCATTTCTTGCCAGCAATGACGGCAAAACCAAACGGTTTGATGATGATGCACTGCTTTCAGCATCAGATATTCGCAGCAAGGGCAATTTGTCATAATAATTACTCACAACTATTTGTCATCATTGATTGAGTCGATGCAATGAATGGTATGTTATCCATTGCTTTGAGAAATAAAGCTTTGAGAAATAAAGCTTTGAAGCATAAAGCTTTGAAGTATAACCCTAAAACTTGGGAACTTATGAAGATTATGACATCCTTATTTAAAGATAAAAATGCAGCTTAAAACTTCGCAGGATTTTGAAACTTAAATTAATATTGCTGAGAGTGAGTGAAGCCACTCTCTTTAACTTTGTTTAAGCCAGCGAAAATAAAGGCTTCCTTTGCGATCGAATCAGGGTTAGAGCCTTGAAAACCGCTTAGATCCTGTCCGAAGTCTTGTAATTAAGAACTAATACAAAAAGACAGTTTTTTACGTCTGCAATCTATCAGCAAGATAAACTTCTAGCAAGGTCAAACACTACTAGCCCATGTTTGGTTAGACCGCGATCGCATTCTGTCTTTAGAGCTAGACCCAGTTGAAATTTTTTCAGCCTTTGGGAGTGTAGCTATGAGCTTTGTTAGTAATCCGCAAGCTTCCCACCAGCCGACGTTTTTAGAGAAAACTGCTACTCCGCATTCAACTCGCTCCATCTTGAATCGTGCTGCGATCGCCTTTCACAAGGCTCTCGCTACAGTGGGTGCAGAGGTTTATATTCAGGGTTTAGAAATTCCTGACTCAACCCTAAAATTGCTGCTTGATGCCTCTGTAAAGGCCAGCTACAAGTATTTCCCTGAACTGTTGGTTCCTTATGATTGGCTGTTAGAAGAAAGCGATCGCCTCGCTGAGAACTCGCAGCACTTGATGCAAACTCAGTACAACCTGCCAACGAAACTCTTTCAGCTTATGCTGGGAGAGGGAACATTGATTTATCCAAAATACACGATGGCTTTGTGGGAAAACGGAGCCGCCGACCTAGAGCAAGCTCAGAGGCAGATGCTCGATGATGTGATTGAGAAACTTGAGATCAAAGATGGCGACGAAATATTTGGATTTGGGCTGTGGTTTGGGGGTGCTGTCTTCCAATTACATCTTGGCGAAATTTCCCCATGTCAAAGTTACCGCTGTCAACTTGAGCCACAAGCAATGTGAATACATTCGTCAGAAAATGCAGGTTGCTGAGAGCCATTTAAGTTGCGATCGCTTCACGCTTCATGAAGCCGACTTTAATGAAGTGTGGTTTGAAACAAAATTCGATAAAATCATCGCGATCGGTCTGTTTGAACACGTTGGCAACTTAACACGTTCCTGTCAAAAACTGGCAAGCTGTCTGAGGGATCAGGGGGAGGTGTTCATTCACATCATCAGCACTCGGCTACCTTGTAACATTACCCATCCGTTCATCAATCAACACATCTTTCCTGACATGCGGGTGTGGAACTGCGATGTGCTGCCTCAGATCAATCAAGACCTCAAAACTGTTAGCCAGTGGTACATCAATGGAGGCAACTATGCACAGACCTTGAGGGCGTGGCTCAACAACTTTGATGAACACCAAGTTCAGCTTCAAGACTTAAGCTACGGCATGGCTTATGAACGGTTTCGGCGGACGTGGAGGCTGTATTTGCTGCTTTGTATGCGGTATTTTGAAGGCAGTGCGGGTGAGGTACTTGGTAACGCTCAATATCTTTTGGTTCACGCTTAGTTTTGCAAACGGCAAACCCGAAATCAATGCCGCGATCGCAATTACGATGAAGGCAAACGCATCGCTGGCCTTTGTGATAGCTGGCTGAGAAAGCCAAGAAAGTTCCTGATTCTCCTCACCTGTTCTTCAAAGGATGCTCCTAACCTCGAAGTGGAGCTGGTCAATTGGCTATAGCAATATTTCAGGAGACGATGATTATGTTTCAAAAAATTCTAGTGGCGATCGATGCTTCCAAGCAAGGTGAAATAGTTTTTGAGCAGGCGCTTGATCTCGCAAAAGCAACGGCGGCAAGTTTGATGCTTCTGCATGTTTTGTCTAGCGAAGAAGAAGGCAGTCCTAATGTTTCGATGGTTGGGCTGGAATACTATCCGGCAGTTGCAAATGAAATTGCCCAGATGCATCAAAAGCAATGGGAAGAATACGAAAATCGAAGCTTGGAGATGCTGCGATCGCGTGTTGAACAAGCCGCTACTGCTGGCATCACGGCTGAGTTCACTCAGAATTTTGGCAGTCCTGGTCGAACAATTTGTGAAGTTGCTCGCACCTGGGAGGCTGACCTGGTTGTTGTTGGTCGTCGGGGTCATTCTGGATTGAATGAATTGCTGCTGGGCAGTGTAAGTAATTATGTGCTGCACCACGCTCCCTGCTCAGTTTTGACCGTGCAGGGAATTGTCCGCTTGGATGCAGCGATCGCTGACAATCAACAAGCAGCAGTCGTGTCATAAATAGCCTGTCGTGTGAAGCAAACTAGCGGCATTTCTGGAGTTGTTCGGCTTCAGGATGCCGCCGAAAACTTGATGGAACAGACAAGAATATTGACGCAGTAACAATGCATTAATCAGGATAAAAATTTATGCTGATAACCTAATCTTTTGTGCGTACTCGTTAGGAGAAGGATCACAATTATTGTGAGTACGATCGCCATAATTACAGAAAGGGTTTGATAGTTACTGCCCTCCACCTGGTCGAAAGGCAATGGCACTAGAAATTCATTCGCAGTATTGAAACTAGCGTGAAGGAGAATCGTCAGCAGAACGCTTTGAGTCCGATTGAACAACCAGGTTAAACAAAAGGCATAGCCAATCACTTGCCAAAGACTCAAGAGTAAAATGGGAAGCAGTGTTTCCATTGCTAAACTATGTTGAAACTCAGAGTTTGCAGCAACGATCGGCAGATGCCAAAGTCCCCAAAAAATACCCAGGATTAGGGTAGAAACGATCGGACTGTATCGCTGCTGCAAGTGGGGAAGCGCAAATCCCCGCCAGCCAAATTCTTCTTGTCCACCGCCCAGAACCATTACAAAGAGAAGTCCCGATAAGTATGCGGGAATGCGATCGCTCAGCAGCGAAAAATTCGCCGGATAGCCCAGCAGGACAAAAATAACGCTCACTGCGCTGATCAGCAGCATCGGAAACCCCAGAGCAACCAGATACCAAACAGGACGAACACGCCAGCGCAAAATGTGACGAAGCCATGCCCAGATCGATCGCCCAGAAAGCTTTGTAAGAATTGCAGCGGCAAAGGCAGGACCAAAAATTCCAGTTAGAAACAAAGCATTACTAAGATTACCTTTGTAACCCAGAACTAAGGGTAGCCAAATCCCCCAGGACAAACAATAAGTCAAGCTAAAAAATGCCGTAATGGGGTGATGATTGATCCACCGATGCAATGGAATTAGCTGCATAAATAATCGCTGCTTGTAGGATGAATCTGCTGTGCAACTTTTCAGCAATGAATGGAGCCACCATCAGAACGACTAACCCAAATGCCATCAAGCCGCCTTGAGACAAGTTGTAGTTTGCCAAAATCCGTTCCCACGAATAGCCCAACGATCGCCCTATCCCGTCTCAAACGCTAACGTTAAAACAGCCCACAAAACGCCAACCTGTAATTGCTGAGAGCGTGAGATGTGCAGCCAGCGGCTGAAGACTGTTGCGATCGCCAGAATCAAAATTGAGCCTGTGAGTAGGGAAATTTGTCGAGCCGGAAGATCACCAATGCGAGGCGCAAGCCACAAGATTCGTGCTGTGCCGTGTAGCGTTTCAGCCAAGATAATTATGAACCAAATGGCAAATCCTTTGAGAAAAATCATAGTCACCTTCACCGTTTTTCAGTATTGGGTTTGATGCCGTTGCAGTATTTGCTCAATGCTGTCATTACAAGTGTTTTAGAAGCCCAAAAAATAGCCTTGCTAAAAAACAGCCTTGCAAATCTGAAGGGCGATCGCAAATCAGGCTAATTTGGGCTTCGTTTCCAACTCTAAATCTTCAAACCAGATCGGCAATTTGATGACTGCTGCAATCTTGGTAAAGAAAGTCATGGAGTTGCGCCGTTGCCCAGCGCATTGAGCATTTGCATGACGCGCTGCCGGAACAGTCGGCCATAGCGTGGTGAACCGCTGATGCGCCGCCCGACGAAGTAGATCGAGCCGCGATCGCTGCCGTTGAGGACTGCGGCATCCAGCGGCATGTTGAGATAGTTTCCGCTGTGGCGACTGTGCAGACGAACGCCCAAAACGGGCACAATCCAGTCGGTTTCGAGGAACAGCCGATCCCAGTTGGCATTCGTCGTCATCGTGGCGATGCGATCGGAATTTTGTCCTGTCCAGCGCCGCCGATAGTCTTCCAAAACAGGGTGAGCGATCGCGTTGTCGCGAATATATTCGATCAGGTGTCGGTAAGCCGATCGGAAGGTGGTTTGAATCAGGCCGCGTCCCCGGAATTTGAAGAAATCGGCTTCGTGAATGATCGTTTGCTGATTGGGGTCGGTGGGAAACCCTTCGGGATAGCGATCGCCCCGCCAGCGCGGATCGGTCGTGTTGCGGACGCGATCGCTCAGCGGCAGGCTGCCATGTGCGGCTAGAAAGTCTCGATCGTTAAACAATCGAAGGCGGTGCGGGAATTAAATTCCCAGTTTCGGATTGCGCTGACCGGAACTCCGGTGGAAAACCGCTTAGGGGAGTTGTGGTCGATTTTAGATTTCCTCAATCCGGGCTATCTGGGTTCGCGGCAGTTTTTCCAAACGCCGTTTCGCCCTACCTATTGAAAAGTTCGGCGATCGAGCTTCTTTGCAAGTCTTACGTTCCCTCGTGCAACCGTTGATTTTACGCAGACTCAAAACCGATCGTACCATCATTCAAGATTTACC
>JAAUTJ010000191.1 GCA_012031475.1 Leptolyngbyaceae cyanobacterium SM1_3_5
GTTGGCGTTAGTGGCGTGTATGCGGAAGTTGCTGGTGATGCTCAATGCCATGCTCAAGCACAACCAGTCGTGGAAGCCGCCCATCGAACAATCTGCTTGACAATCAAGATAATCGCTAAATCCCCCAATGCTGGGGGACTTCCAATCCGGTTCCTCTCCGTTGGGGCTAGGGGGCGAGAATCGATTTTTTGCGTAAGTCCTGGAAAGGTTGACGAACGATCGCTCATCAACCTTTTACAACAAACTGAATGAGAAGCCGGATTAGTTCTGTTTTTCCGCTTCCGCAATGACTAATCGCGTTTTGACGATCGAATCGGGGTTCAAGCTAATTGAATCGATGCCCATTTCAACGAGGAAGCGAGCGAAATCTGGGTAGTCGCTGGGCGCTTGTCCGCAGATGCCGATTTTGCGTTTGTTGCGTTTGGCTTTTTCGATGACGAGCTTGACCATTTTGCGGATCGCTTCGTTGCGTTCATCGAACAGATGGGCAACGAGGGCAGAGTCGCGATCGAGTCCCAAAGTAAGCTGCGTCAGGTCGTTGGAGCCGATCGAAAATCCGTCGAAGACTTCGCTAAATTCGTCGGCCAAAATCACGTTGCTCGGCACTTCGCACATCACATAGACTTGCAGGCCATTTTCGCCTCGGACTAAGCCGTGTTTTGCCATTTCCGCGATCACCTTGCGGCCTTCGTCCGGGGTGCGGCAGAACGGAATCATCGGGATCACATTCGTTAAGCCCATCTCCTCACGGACGCGCCGGAAGGCTTGACATTCGAGGCCGAAGGCTTCGCGGTAGGTCGGATCGTAGTAGCGAGATGCACCGCGCCAGCCGATCATCGGGTTTTCTTCGTGCGGTTCAAACTGGCGTCCGCCCAGTAGATTGGCGTATTCGTTGCTCTTGAAATCGGACATGCGAACGATGACGGGATTGGGATAGAAGGCGGCGGCGATCGTGCCAATTCCCTGCGCCAGTTTGTCCACAAAGAAGTCGGGTTTGTAAGGATACTGGCTGGTCAGCCGCGCCACTTGGTCTTTCACCGCTTCGTCTTTCAGTTGGTCGTAGTGCAGCAGGGCGAGCGGATGCGCCTGAATGTGGTTGGCGATGATAAATTCCGATCGCGCCAAGCCCACGCCATCACACGGAATCGCCGCCAGCGCAAACGCTTCTTGCGGATTGCCGACGTTCATCAGCACTTTGGTTTGCGTGGCGGGTAAGCTGGTCAAGCACGGTTTCTTCGACTTCAAACGGCAGCAGTCCGACGTAAATGTGACCCGTTTCGCCTTCCGAGCAGGAGACGGTGATCGGCTGGCCGGACGAAATCAGTTCGGTGGCGTTGCCGCAGCCCAAGACGGCGGGAATGCCGAGTTCGCGAGCGATGATTGCGGCGTGGCAGGTGCGTCCGCCTTGATTGGTGACGATCGCACTCGCCTTTTTCATAATCGGTTCCCAGTCGGGATCGGTGCGGTCAGTCACCAGCACTTCGCCTTCCTGAAAAGCTTCCATCTGACCGACATCAAGAATGGTTTTGGCATTGCCCTGACCGATCATTTCGCCCACTGCCCGACCGATCGCAATCACCTCACTTTTCTCTTTCAGGTGATAGCTTTTGAGAACGTTGCGCGACTTTTGCGACTGGACGGTTTCCGGGCGAGCTTGAACGATGAATAGTTCTCCGGTCATGCCATCTTTGCCCATTCCATATCCATCGGCGCATAGCTGCCGCGAACTTGCGAATAGTGATCTTCAATGAGGCAAGCCCAGTTTTGCGAGTTGAAGAATCTCGCTTCGGTGAGGATGAATTTGTTGCGATCGCGCCTCGAAACAGCCATATTTTTAGTCAGCTTGGAGCCTTCCAAGTCGTAGACCATTTTGATTTCTTTGCTGCCCAACCGCTTTTCAAGAATCGATCGAAATCCCTGCTTCAAAGTCGGTTTGAAAACCACATATTCATCGGGATTCACTGCGCCTTGAACCACCGTTTCACCGAGTCCATATGCGCCCGTAACCAAAACGGCATCTTTGAATCCGGTTTCCGTATGAATCGAAAACATCACACCCGCTGAGGCGAGATCCGATCGCACCATTTTCTGAACGCCTACCGACAAAGCGACTTCAAAATGATCGAAATCTTTGGTTGTTCGATAAGAGATGGCGCGATCGGTAAACAGAGACGCAAAACATTTGTGGCAGGCTTCCAAAACGCCGCGCACACCTGACACATTCAAATAGGTTTCTTGCTGTCCGGCAAAGCTGGCGTCCGGCAAATCTTCCGCAGTCGCGCTCGATCGCACGGCCACGTCTGTTTCTTGGCTATAGCGTTCGCACTCTTCGGGATGCGGCGTTTCGTTGCACTGGTCGGGATCATAGCTGTAGCGGGCGCTGAGGCGTTCATAGGCGGAGGCGATCGCGCTTTGCAGTTCTGGAGGAAAGGGCGTGTTGAGAATGAGCGATCGTGCCTGTCTGCCGCGCTCTCGCAGGTTGGTCACGTCGTTCACATCCAAGTCGGCAAACAAGCGGCGCAGCTTAGTTTCGAGTCCGGCTTTCTCGACAAAATAGCGGTAGGCGTAGGAGGTTGTAGCGAAGCCTGTGGGCACGTTGACGCCTTTGTCTGCAAGCTGCCCGATCATTTCGCCCAGCGAGGCATTTTTGCCACCAACGAGGGGAACATCTGCGATCCCCACTTCTTCAAACCACAAAATAAACGCTTGTTCTCGCTGCGATCGCACTGGCGCTAGTACTTCTTGCATCGTCCTAACTCTCCAAGCATCTATTTTGATTGTAGGGATTGCGGTTGGCTGCTGATGTGAAGCCTCAGGATGAGAAACAGCCGAAAAAGCGGGAATGTTCTTGAATTGAAGTTGAATTTTTAGCGGCGATCGCTTCATCGATCAACAAAAAACTTATTGTAGATTAGCAATCGAGCTTAGCAAAGTAAGCAGTCGCTTGAGCCTGCTTTAAGTCTGAGTAAGATGATCGATCGGAACCTGCACGGTGTTGTCCAGCAGATCAGGGGGCGATGTTGGAAATGCTTCGCGCTCCAGCACCAAATAGACTGCCTTCACGCACGGGCCAAAAACAATTTGATTCTCGTGCTGAAGGTCGCGCCCTTATATTTAATGCCGTTGATCATCACGCCATTCGTGCTAGCTTCGCCGTTAAGATTGCCGTCGATGATGCGATAGCTGCCGCTGCCATCGGCATTCGATCGCCAAACTAAAGTGGCATGTTGCTTAGAAACAAACTGCGACACCAAACGAATATCAGAATCCGGGTCGCGTCCAATTCGATAGACAGGTTCGGTTAAAACAAATTCTGTTTTGCCCTTATCATCTTCAATGATCAGCAAATGGGCATGGTATTTACTCGGCATATCGAGTTGAGCGGGTAGGTGTTGCTTATATTGTAGATGCTGACAATTTCAATTGATGTAGTCGATCGCCACACTTACCAATTCAACCGATCGCGGCGGATGCCGTACCGAATCAGTACAACATCCGCCGCGATGTCTAATTCAATCTCAGTGAAACTGGCTCAGTAGAACTAGCTCAGTAAAACTAGATGCTGGCTGAATCGATCGCTTTCGCGGGCTTGATAAAACCGTAGTAGCCTGCAATCAATCCGGTCAGCGCGTTAAACCAAACGTTGTTACCAAAAATTGGCATCACGCCAAACGTGGTATTAGCTCCGGGAATCAAACCCATCAGCGCAATGCCAAGATAAGCGATCGCAAACAGTTGGTTATACACCAAAGAACCACCCACGCTTGTCGCAGCGGCCAAACCTAAAAGACCAACCACGATATGAATTGCGTTGTGCAAAAAGTTAGTTGGAAACAAACCCAAAACATTGCCATAACCATCATGAAAGGCGAGCGAAGGCGCATCAACTCCGATCGGAGAAACAAAGCCCGGAAGGAATCCGGCAATGCCAACGAGCAAAAAGGAAGCACCCAATGCAAGTGCGACAATTCGCTCGGCTTCGTATACTTTTTTAAGCTGAACTGACTGCATTTTATCGTCCTGTTTTCAAAAATTTGATTGTGCTTTTGACGAGCGCTTGAGAACTGCTTCATCAAGCGTTATATCTTCCATTTAAAGAGAGTTTGACAAAGAATAATCTATCTGCGGGTGGTATTCAGGCGGCACAATCGCTGAATCGATCGACAGAGTTGGGGGCGATCGATTCGTCATCCTTTTGATCGATTAGCAACTTCACCGTCGTTGTCACAGTTGGCACAGCAATTCACCTTCGCGCAGTTCGCGGCTCAGTTGGCCGGGTTTGATCAATTCTTCAGACGATGACTGCGATCGTTAATTTTTGTGCAGCCTGCTTTCATGTTCGAGAACCCGCCGAGGGCAATCCCCTAGCGCAAGACAGAGTTTCTAAAAGTGCGGAAGGACGATCGCCTCGTCTAGATGCCCGCCGCTGCAAATCACACCCTAGCTTTCACCACGTACCACATGTTATTCGGCAGCGTCCGCTTGTGCAGAAACTTTTCTTCCAGGGCGTCTTGTTGCAGAATTTTGATGTCTTGAAAGCCTTTTTCTTCCAGCCAATTCTTCATTTCATCGGCGTACATTCCAAATAGAAATGGCTCGCCAATTTCAGTCAGTCGATCGATACTCGTCGCAATACCCGGAATCCGATCGTTTTTGAAGGTCATCAGAGGCGAACAGCAGTCGAATACCAATACTGAATCAGTTGTCATCCAAGATTTGATGAAATCTAACACTTGAGAAACGCTTTCTTGAGGAAGATAGTAGCTGACGCCCTGCCAAATGTAAGCAGTTTCAACGGTTGGGTCGAAGCCTTGTTGAAATAACTTATTGAGATTCTCTTGGTTGAAATCAAGCGGAATGAGCGTTAGTTCTTGAGGAATATTTTCTAGTTTTTCAGTTAGAAATCGTCGCTTTTCAGCGATCGTTTCTGGCAAGTCCACTTCAAATGTATGCACTGATTTTTCTCGTACAGCCGCAATCCGAAAAAACCTGGTGTCGTAGCCTGAACCCAGCAGAAGAAGCTGTTTACAGTTTGATTCGATCGCCTCTTCGATCACTTCATCCCCATACTTTTCTCGTAAAATTGTGTACCAGTAAGCAATCTGCTGAAAACGTTCGGCATCGTTCGTTGGTTCAACGCTGAGATTTAAGCAATCTGCTTTTAGCGCTTGCGCGACTGCATCATCAAAAAACCAACCGACAAATTCATCTGGCAAAATCACTTCCGGCTGAAATTGATGGGCGAACTTCATGAGTGCCGTGCCTTTGTTCGTGGATTGACCTAAATTGATGCTCATCGTTTTTACCTTCATGTATTTGGTGTCTGAAAGTTTAGCGAGGAAGCAAATTGGCTGCAAAAAAGCGCGATCGCTCCTCAGAACGATCGCGCTTCTCACAGATTAGATTGAAACTTAATTGCTTGCAGCCTTGGCAACCTGTTTTGCACCGCTGGCAACCAAGCGTTCGTAGGTGGCTCGCATCTTCAGGCCAACCAGCACTTGGAACAGGCCGCTGCCGTTCATCGAGCCGGGGTAGTCGCGGTGCTTGAGCAGCAGTTCGGTCATTTCGCCGTGATAGCGGGCAGAGGTGTTGCTGAGGTGGCTTTCGACGTAGATCATCTCTTCGAGGCGATCGAACTGTCCGTCCACTTCCAGGAGCGAAACGCTGTTGCCGTAGTAGCTATCGGGGCCATAGTACAGGCGGATGCCGGGATAGGAGCAGGTGAGCTTGCGACCGCAGGGACGCCAATCGATCGTCGAGCCTTCGTCAAACAGATAGACCGGATCAAAGCCTTCCACGCCTTCTTTTTGGACGAGGCGAACGCGCAAAACGCGGCGCTCTTTGTCGTTGGGGATCAGTTGCGTCGGCAAAATTTGGATCACCACATCGGCATGTTGCTTTTGCGGATCGATGAACGCTTCAAAGTCGGGACGGCGCGAATTGATCGAGGCCAAAACGTCTTCGTAGGTGTGGCCGCGTTCGGCCATGTCGCGCTGGACTTTCCAGGCGATTTTCACTTCGTCGTCAATGTCGAGATAAACGCTAAAGTCAAGCAGCGATCGCACCCGTTCATCATACATGGGATGCAGCCCTTCGATCACGACCACGCGGTTGGGATACACCTTTTCTGGCGGGTCAATCATACCCGTCTCGTGGTTGTAGATCGGCTTGTCGATGACGTTGCCTGCTTTGAGCGCTTTGATTTGCTCATACATCAAATCAAAATTGTTCGCCTTCGGATTGAGGGCAGTCACGCCCACTTCCTTGCGCTGTTTGCGATCCAGGGTGTGGTAGTCGTCCAGGCAAATCACCGTCATGAACTCTTCACCAAACAGATCCGCTAGGCGGCGCAAAAACGTTGATTTGCCGCAACCGGAATCTCCGGCGACACCGATCACAACCACACGATCTGGCTTACTGGTCATAAGGCTTCCTTTTGCGAAATAAACCGATTTAACCCAAGGATGTAAACAAACAAGTTACCTTCACAAGGTCGCCTCGCAAACTGCTCGAACAACCCAACCAAGGTCAATCTACCGATCCGCTGCGATCGAATCGAGTAAGTATTTAGTACTATCCGCTACCGATTATCCTATCAGAAGGCAATCGACTCTACAAGCTTGGTCTTGCGTGAATTTGCGGGCTGTATTTAATAATGTAAAGCGATCGGGGATCAAAAAGATCCTGAAAATTGCAGGATTTGACACATCCGTTTTGGGAATTGCTCGCTAGGGTGTTAGGAGAAGGCTGGATTTTACCATCCTCCTTTGTCGGATGAGCTATCAATAACGTTGCAATGCTACGCTAATACAGACAAGTTTGGCGCTGTCCACCGTCACCTGCTTGTGTGCAGTTTTGCCCAGAGCAGCCAGCGCGATCGCAGCAAAAAACTTGAACAACAGTGGTGGAAGTTTGGTTTAGGAAGAACTACGAGCAATGGACAATCCAAGCGTTGTGGGCGGCGCTGCTAGCCCAATTTCAGAAAGTCGTCTCTTCGTCTACGAGATCGAAGGTCTCAAACAAAACGAAGCAACCGACAAAATGGACTACTCGATTCGGCGCAGCGGCAGCGTGTTCCTCACCGTGCCCTATTCGCGCATGAATCAGGAAATGCAGCGAATCACGCGCATGGGCGGTCGCATTGTCAGTATTCGCCCTGTGACGGCTGACAGCATTGCCAACGGAAATGGCTCATCGACTGCCCAACCTGAGCAACCCACGCCAGCAGCAGCACCTATGACCCAAGCACAAGACACTCAAGCACAAGACACTCAAGCCCCCGCGCCTGAGAAGAAAAAGAAAGAAAAAGTTGACGTTCCGGTCAATATTTACCGTCCGAATGCACCCTTTGTCGGCAAGTGCTTGTCCAATGAAGAACTTGTGGGTGAAGGCGGGATCGGGACGGTTCGCCACCTGACGTTTGATCTCTCAGAAGGCGATCTCAAATACGTTGAAGGCCAAAGCATCGGCATTATCCCCGATGGCATCGACGACAAAGGCAAGCCGCACAAAATTCGCCTCTACTCGATCGCTTCCACCCGACATGGCGATCGCGTTGACGACAAAACCGTTTCGCTCTGCGTCCGCCAGCTTGAATACAAGCATCCGCAAACGGGCGAGATCGTCTACGGCGTTTGCTCCACCTTCTTGTGCCACCTCGAAGCGGGCGCAGATGTGAAAATCACGGGTCCCGTCGGAAAGGAAATGCTTCTGCCTGCCGATCCGGAAGCCAACGTGATCATGATGGCAACCGGAACCGGAATCGCCCCGATGCGAGCCTACCTGTGGCGGCAGTTCAAGGACAACGAAAAAGCCGCCAACCCGGACTATCAGTTCAAAGGCATGTCCTGGCTGATCTTCGGCATCCCGACCAGCCCGAACATCCTCTACAAAGAAGAACTCGAAGAAATCCAGGCCAAATACCCGGACAACTTCCGCCTCACCTATGCGATCAGCCGCGAACAGCAAAACGCCAAGGGCGGACGATGTACATCCAGACCGACGTGGCCGAACATGGCC
>JAAUTJ010000192.1 GCA_012031475.1 Leptolyngbyaceae cyanobacterium SM1_3_5
ACCTCCGACGAAAGGGATTGGGCGATGGGAAAAAACAATTACACTTCGTCTAAAACTACAAAAATAATCCGCAGCCAGAACTCTTGACTGCGGACGGTTGATTCAATGGTGAGAACTAGCTTAAGATCGTGAATTAACGTCAGTTCGACAACTTTTTTCACTTCGATGTTCTGCGCTTCTGCCCCCTAAATCCCCCAAAATTGGGGATTTAGGGGGCTGTCTTTCCGTCGCAGCAGCCAAAAACCGCCGCCTGCGATCGCCAAAATCAGCAGCGGCCAAGACACCAGACGCGGCAAACTTTGCCAGTAGTATGTCCACGCGCCGATCGTGTTCAGGGGTGGGTCGCCTTCATCGATCGCGGATCTGACGTTGGAGTTGAAGGCGGCACTGATTTGATAAAGCCAGTTGGTCGTCACCCAAGGCAGGACGATCGCCAGCGTCACGACAAAGCTGCTGCCAAGCTGAAGCAGGCGTTTCCACTGCCGCCCGTTGCGAACCAGCAGCCACAGAATCGGCACAATCAGAAACAGCAGGGCGGACTGTTTGGTGAGAATTGCCAGCCCGTAGCTGCTGCCAAAGGCAATCGCCCAAATCCACTGCCGTAACTGGGATCGCTCATCGCGCCACAAGGTAAGGCAGTAGAAACTCAAAGCCACCATTGCCGCAACCGGAAAATCCATGAAGTATTGCAGACGATTCGTGTAGAGGCTGGGGATCACGACACACAAGATTGCGGCGAGAACGCCAGTGCGATCGCTCCACAAATGCCGCCCGATGCCGTAAACACACAGCAGCAAAATCGCGCTGAACAGCAAATTCACCAGCAGGGCGGCATCTTCGCCCAACCCAAACAGTTGCAAAAACGGCACGGTCAGCGCAAACAGCAGCGGCGGATATTTGGTCGAGACTGCCCAAAACTGCGTCCACCAGTCGCCCGACAGCCAATTCGCCTGCTCGATCGCCACCTTGAAATGCAGCGCGTTCGTCAAATTGTCGGCAGGGTCCCAGGACGGAACCGATCGATCGAGCCAAATCCAGAGGCGATCGATCAGGGCGCTTGCCAGCCAAATCAGCGAAACGGCTTTCAGCCCACGAATGTCTAATTTGCCAAATTTGCGAAGCACGATCGAGCTTGAGCAGAACGACATCAATTGTACTGGCTGCAAGGGCGGAAGGCATGAGAGCGACTTGACGCTTCTACCTTTTTGATACTAGAGTGATATCACTTTGATAGAAAAGGACGACAGGAGCAATGGAACAGAACATTCGGGAATTTCCGGCCTTCAAGGTCAACGGCTTTATCATGCTGGCTGTGGTGGGGGCGATCGTCCTGATTGGCGGCTGGTTTGCTTGGTCGAGCGTACAGGGTGCAGAAGTACTGCTGGCAAGAAGTTTGAAGGTGACTGATTTTGTTGGTGATGATACGGTTGTCGAATTTGTGGCCTGGTTGGTTGCCACGCTTGTGCTGATCGTCATTCCCTCGCTGTCTGGATTTTTCAGCGTTGAACCCAATCAAGCCGTTGTGCTGGTGCTGTTTGGCAAGTATGTCGGAACCGTGCGCGAATCTGGTTTTTGGTGGACAAATCCGTTTGCGAGTCAGCAGAAAATTTCGCTGCGGGTTCGCAATTTCAACAGCAAAATTATTAAAGTAAACGATGCCGAGGGCAGTCCGATCGAAATTGCCGCAGTTGTCGTTTGGAAAGTTTTCGATTCTGCCAAATCAAAATTTGCCGTGAATGACTATGAAGAATTTGTTGCAATTCAAAGCGAAACCGCAATTCGGGCGCTCGCGATTCGCTATCCCTATGACAGCCCTGAAGATACAGGCAAGCTATCGCTGCGCGGCATTCCCGACGAGATCGCGCAGGATTTGCAAAGAGAGCTTCAGGCCAGACTGGAAATTACAGGCGTGGAAGTGATTGAAGCGCGAATTTCCCATCTTGCTTATGCTCCAGAGATCGCGCAAATGATGCTGCGCCGCCAGCAGGCGAAAGCTTTGATTGATGCGCGGCGGCAAATTGTTGAGGGCGCGGTCGGAATGGTGAGTGAAGCCTTAAACCGCCTGAGTCATGAGCAAATGATCAATTTGGACGATGAGCGCAAAGCCTCGATGATTAACAATTTGCTTGTTGTTTTAACGTCTGAGCAAACCGCCCAGCCCGTCATCAATACAGGAACACTTTACAACTAAGACTTTACAACTAAGATATGGGACAGAAGAAGCGATTCTTACTGAGAATTGACGATAAACTCTATCAGCTATTGGAGAAATGGTCAGCCGATGAACTGCGAAGCGTGAATGCTCAAATTGAGTATTTGCTAACAGAAGCGGCCAAGAAATCAGGACGCTGGAAGGACGAGCAAACGCGATCGAAAGAAGACAAGAATGAATGACTCGATCGTGATTTGACTCAGCTTGTGAAGTGCGATCGATCAGACGATTCTCAGAAAAACGAAACTATTGCGATCGCGGCAAATTGCGGAAGGCTGAGGCACTGACTTGGCGATTGTAGAGTTAACTTTGGCTGCCATCTGCTCGCGATCGCTCCGCAAGGGCGACAGCATCCCGAAGCTTTAACAAACCCCGATCGCGAATGCCGCAGTCAACAAGTCCGGCGATCGTTTGCAGCAGATAGTCTTTGCAAGAACCCAGTGCGCCGGATGCGGTCGCGATCGTTTCGGCGGTTTCGGTGAGCGACAATTTCGGCACGTAGAGCGGATGCTGGGGATTGATCGTAAAGGCAATGGCAAAGCGCTCTTCCGTATCGGAAAAAACCTTTACCCAGCGGGGAATATACGAGCCGACGACCATTTCGCGCCGCCACAGCAGCAGCAGTTCCGCGAGTCGATTGTCTGCCTCAAGCTGATAGATCACGCCCTGACACTGCCGCCGCGATCGAGCGCCAATGTCAAGCCGGGATGTTCGGGTGTGCCGCGTCCGCCCGGAGTCCGCAGGCAATAGCGGCGATGCCAGCCGTAGATCGTTCCGATGCGGCGATCGCTGTGGTGAATAATCGGATTCCAAATCAAAGAACCGTAAGCAAAAATCCAGACCTGATCGTCGGGACGCTGACCTAGAACCGAGGCGATCGAGTCTTGCAGTTCGGCATCGGTCAGCACCGTTAGCCCCAAATTCGACTGGCTAATTATGCGCTGGATGCGCTGAGCTTCAAGATCGCTTCGAGTTAAAGACATGGGTTTGGTGACAGGTTTTGATTGCAGTTTAGGACAGGCAGAAAACTTAAAATCAAATCGCCCGCCTTCTTTTCAGAATTGTGAACTGCAATTTTACTGAACTGCGATCGTGCGAAACTAGGTCGATATCAACTTTTTTCGTCAATCGCCCGTGAATTCCTCGATCGAAACACCATTTGATTCTGCCACCGTCACCGATTCCGCCACCGTCAATGATTCTGCCACCGTCACCGAGTCGCGCAAAGCCGATCATCTGCGCGTTTGCCTGGAAGAAGACGTGCAGTTTTCTCAAACGACCGGACTGGAGCGCTATCGCTTCGCGCACTGCTGTCTGCCGGAACTCGATCGCGCCGATGTTGATCCCGCCACGACATTTCTCGACAAATCGCTGGCCGCTCCGCTGCTGATTTCCTCGATGACCGGAGGAACCGAACTGGCGCAGACGATTAACTTTCGCTTGGCAGCGGCGGCACAGGCGCACGGCTTGGCGATGGGCGTTGGGTCGCAGCGCGTGGCGATCGAAAATCCCGAAGTCACGGCCACGTTTAACGTCCGATCGATCGCGCCGGACATTTTGCTGTTTGCCAATTTGGGCGCGGTGCAGTTGAACTACGACTATGGCCTGGAAGAATGTCGGCGGGCGATCGACAGCCTCGAAGCCGATGCGCTGGTTCTGCACCTGAATCCGCTTCAGGAAGCCGTGCAGACGAGGGGCGATACGAATTTTCGCGGACTGCTCGGTAAAATTGCGGTTTTGTGTCGGCAGTTGCCCGTCCCCGTGATTGCCAAGGAAGTCGGCAACGGCATTTCGGCAGCAATGGCGCAAAAGCTGATCGAGGCGGGCGTGGCGGCGATCGACGTGGCCGGGGCGGGCGGCACATCCTGGGCAAAAGTCGAAGGGGAACGCGCCAAAGATCCGCTTCAGCGCAGGCTGGGCGAAACCTTTGCAGATTGGGGCATTCCGACAGGGGAATGCGTCAAGACGATTCGGGCGATCGCCCCAACCTGCCGCTGATTGCCTCTGGCGGATTGCGAAATGGACTGGATGCGGCCAAGGCGATCGCGCTGGGTGCAGATCTCGCCGGATTAGCGCTGCCTTTTCTGCAATCCGCCTTTGAATCGGAAGCCGCTTTAGATGAATTAATTCATGCGCTGAAAATGGAATTATCAACGGTGCTATTTTGTACGGGAAGTGAAACGATCGCTGATTTGCGTCGGCCTGGAGTGTTAGAAGTAAAGTAAATTTGTTGAAGTGGAGCGATCGCCCTCATGCAAATTCCCAAGGCACTGCAATCTAGACAAGCAGAACTGCTGGCAACAAAATTGCCGTATGTGCATATCGAGCCGTTTGAAACAGATGAAGGTTTAGAACCTTGGGTAAGCAAATATCTGGGTGTTCCATACTTGTCAAAGAACGCACAATTCCCTCAAGGTACAAGCGGTAGACGACTAGTATTTCTTGCTCAGATTAATTTTTCAGAAGTTCCAAAACTTGAGGGCTATCCAACTTCTGGTATCCTTCAGTTTTTCATCTCAGATGACGACCTAAATGGACTTGAATTCACCGAGCCGTTTAGCGAATTTGACCAGTTTCAGCTTCAACAACAGCAAAACAATTTCCGAGTCATTTATCATTCAGAAGTTGTTCAAGATCTTAATCTACTTCAAACTTCTCTTGACGTCCTGCCGCAGTTCGAGCTTTTACCTGTGTACCGCCCCTGTAGGCTAGAGTTTTCTTTAAGAGAAGAATTAATCAACTCAAGCGATTATCGATTTGAGCAAATCTTTGGAAATAACTTTCCTGACTACTTAAATTTCAGCGAAGAAGAAAGAATGGAGCACATATTGTATGACGTTTCTCACATGGTAAATAAGATTGGTGGCTATGCTGCCTTTGCTCAGATAGATATTCGGACTTTAGCTCCACCTGATGAAAACTGGCGTACTTCTCTTGCAAATCGCTTCAGGGAAAAATGCTCGTATTATGTGGGGAGACGGAGGAGTTGGAAATTTTTTTCATTGAAGAAAAAGCGCTACAAACACTGGATTTCTCCAGGGTTCTTTATAATTGGGACTGTTGATTAGCTTGACAATCGTGCGGGTCAGCTTAAACTCAGCCTTTTCGATCGCCCTCTCCTCACCCTTCATTTCTTTTCCATGCGTAGCTTTTTCAAATCAGTGTTGGCAAGCTTTGTAGCGTTGCTGTTGTTTGTCGGGTTGGGCGTCGGCGGATTTGCCTTGCTGATTGCGGCGATCGCCTCAGTGGGCAGCACCAAACCTGCGATCGAAGATGACACAATTCTCGCTTTTGATCTCTCGCTCAACATCGCGGATGCCAGCAGTACGCCCGGAGTTTCTTCGCTGATTACAGGCAGCACACCCAACGCGATCGCCCTGCGAACCGTGACGCGATCGATCGATCAGGCAGCAAAAGACGATCGGATTAGCGGGCTGTATCTTTCTGGTGATTTAACGAGCGGATTAGGCTGGGCAAGCTTGCGGGAACTGCGGCAATCTTTGGAGGCATTTCGCGCAACGGGAAAGCCAATTTTTGCGTATGAAACGCAGGGCAGCGAGCGCGAATACTATCTCAATTCGGTTGCGAATACCGTATTAGTTGATCCGAGTGCGGCGATCGAATTTAACGGGCTGCGATCGGAAACGGCTTACTACGTCAATGCTCTACAAAAGTTTGGAATTGGCGTTCAAATTTTGCGAGTGGGACAGTTTAAATCCGCCGTTGAACCGTTCATTCGTCCGAATAGCAGTCCCGAAAGTCGTCAGCAAACGCAGCAGCTTTTGAACGATATTTGGGGCGAATTTCTCACCAGCGTCGGCAAAAGTCGGACGCTGACGACGCGCCAACTGACCGCGATCGCCAACACGCAAGGCTTGCTGCTCGCTGATGAAGCCGTCAAAGCCGGACTTGCCGATGAAGTCGCGCATTCCGATGAGGTCGCCGCCCAGCTTCGCGCCGTGACGGGAGAAGAAAAGCCGGAGGGCGAGGAAGCGTTTCGGCAAATTAGCATTACTGAATATCTGGCGGCGATCGACGCTGAACGGTCTTCCGGCAATCGAATTGCAGTGATTTATGCCGAGGGCAACATCGTCAATGGCGAAGGTGGCAGTGGACAAATTGGCGGCGATGTGCTGGCTGAGCAAATCCGTAAGCTGCGGGAAGATGAGGACGTGAAGGCGATCGTGATTCGCGTCAACTCCCCGGGCGGCAGTGCTAGCGCGTCTGACGTGATTGCCCGCGAAGTGAAAATCACTGCCGATCGCAAACCCGTCGTCATTTCAATGGGTGACATTGCCGCATCCGGTGGCTACTTAATGTCAACATTTGCGACCGAAATTTTCGCCTCACCGAACACGATTACCGGATCGATCGGCGTGTTTGGATTGCTGCCAAACGTCCAGCGACTCGCGAACAATAATGGCATCACTTGGGACACCGTTGAAACCAATCCGTTTGCCGACAGTCAGACGATCGCCCGCCCCAAAACGCCGCAGGAATTGGCGATCGGTCAGCGGATTGTGAATCGAATTTACGATCGGTTTGTGGGTGATGTGGCAACAGGTCGAAAACTCGATCGCAATCGCGTCAACGAAATCGCTCAGGGTCGAGTTTGGTCGGGCATTCAAGCAGAAAAAATTGGACTCGTGGACGAACTTGGCGGGCTGACTGCCGCGATTCAATCGGCTGCCGATCGCGCCAAACTGGGAGACGATTTCGAGATCGATTCCTATCCGCGATCGCGTAGCTTCCGTGAACAGTTTTTCCGAGATTTGTTCGGTAGCTCAGAAACGCAAAGCGATCCGTTTTCGATCGAACTTCAGCAGTTTCAAAGTCAGTTTGAGACGTTGCGATCGCTCAACGATCCGCAAGGCTTCTATATGCGACTGCCGATTAATTTCGACATTGACTAATTCTCACTCAGCAGTTGATTGGGAGCATTCAAAGCTACTTCAATCTGCTCAACGATCGAGGTTTTGCTTTCATACAGCATGACCAAATGATCTTTGGCGCGAGTCATGGCCGTGTAGAGTCCGGCTTTCTCGGCAAAGTCGCGATCGTCCGATTGCTCCACGACTAAATCCACTCCAGCCAGGATCACCGCGTCGAACTCCAAACCCTTCAACGCATTCCAGGAATCAACAATCACAAACGGTCGATCGACCACATTGCCCAACCGCTCTTGTGATTTGGTGGGCGCGTGATGGAGAATCCCAAGCTGATAAAGTTCTTCGCTAATTGCTAGCTTGAGCGCTTTTGTCGATTCATGAGCAGGATGCGTCAGAATGCCGATCGATGATTTTGGATAGCTTTCAAGCGCCATATTTACCTGTTTGGCAATTTCTACAGGGATTGCGGCGCGATCGATTTGCACCAGCGCGGGCACAATTCCAGAACTGCGAGAAAGCTGCTTCTTCGGCTCGATGATTTTGTCGATCGAAGGGCTGTTTTCCTTGCGATCGAACTTCATTCCGGCTTGCTCCAAAGCAGGCTGAATAAACTTCCAGGCGAGTTCTAGGATTTCCGGTGAATTGCGATAGTTCAAGTCAAAAATTTGAGCGCGTCCAACCACATCAATTCCCAGTTTTGCCCAACTCCAATTGCTTTTGCGTCGATGCGCCTGACCGTAAACCGATTGCGTGTTGTCGTACACAAAGAAGAGTGAGTTGGTTTGCGGATTGACAACCGAAAGCAAAGCTTGAAACCACTCGTCGTAAAATCTTGCGCTTCATCAACGAGAATCGCGTCATAGTTCAGATTGGAAGTTACAGCCAGATCGATGATTTTCTGTCGGAGATCAGCATCG
>JAAUTJ010000193.1 GCA_012031475.1 Leptolyngbyaceae cyanobacterium SM1_3_5
TCGGCAAGGTGGAGAAGGAGAACAAATCGGAGTCACCGGGCTGCTGCGGTGGGTTTTTGATGTCGGGCAACTCAATCGGCGGCAGCGTCGAGAATTCTGGCAGGCGCTTTTGCTCTTCAGGAGTGAGTTCCACCATTTCAACAGGCTCTTGAATCTCTGGCTCTCTCGCCTTCAACGCTGCATAGGGCAGCAGCGGCAACGCCACAAACAGCAGCCCGTGAAAGCCGAGCGAAGCAATGGCAGACACCGCAGATGGATTCCGCCAAATGCCCTGCATTCTTTGCTTCAAAGCTGAAGATAGGTTGCCAAATTGCTTAGAAGATGCCATAAACTCCTGTCCACCAAATCACAGGTCTTTGAAATTCTACGCTTAGGTGAGCGAAAGTTGCCAGTGCTGGGGTGCTGCCTAAACCGCGCTACGTTTGTCAGTTTAGCGGACAATCTCCAGAATTGTGGCAGGAAATCAACCGCTGTCACGATCTTTCGCACTGCTGAATCCTGCATCAGGATCAGGTCGATATTTGAGAATCTCAACTGACAATTCTGCTGATTCTGCCGTTGTGGCTTCAGTTGCGGTAGCTGGCTGAATCTGCACGATCAGCAACGAGAAATAAGGCAATTGCAGCGAAGGGAAACGGCTGAGGTCAGCGTAGACCCGCTGTTGAGGTAACGTTGCCCGTTCAACAATGTAACTTCGCTGCAAAAGCCCACGACGGCATAACACAGACCAGACTTGTTCGTAGACCGAACTGACTTTCATTAAAAACCAAAACATCTGCTTGATCAAGCGTGGTTTCCAATTCTGAAACGTGATAGAGCGCCGGTAAAATTTACTAACCGCTGTGCCCGAACGGTGAGCGGAATCCCCAACGCTGCTGCTGCTGCCATCGGGGAGCAAATGCCGGGAATCGTTTGCACCTGTGCCTCTGGATGGCTTTGCTGAAGCGTCTGCGCCAAATAGGTAAACGTGCTGTAAAAGCTCACGTCGCCCTCCGAGACAAAGGCGACATCTTGGCCTTGTTCCAGATACGGCCAAACTTTTTCAGCGGCAGTTTGCCACGCCTGTTCAAGTTCGCGGTCGTCCTGCACATAGGGAAAAACCAGCGGCAGGCGAATCTGATTGGGCTTAAGCCAAGGCGCGATCGATCGCTCGGCCACGCCGATCTGTCCGTTCATTCCGGCTGGAAAGGCTACGATCGAAGCCGCTTGCAAAAGCCGCAGCCCTTTCACTGTCAGCAGTTCAGGATCGCCAGGACCCGCGCCGATGCCGTAGAGGGTTCCGATCGCGGGGGTCGGGGGTCGGGTGCCGGATGTCGGCCAATCCGAGGCTTGAGGCTGTTGATTTGCTTGCAACTTTGCTACGCTCCCATCCGCCGACACCTGATCCCCGACACCCGACACCCCTATCTGCTGCGATCGGTCAAAATCTCGTACCCGTCTTTCGTCACCAAAACCGTATGCTCAAACTGAGCAGACAGGGCACGATCGAGCGTCACGACCGTCCAGCGATCGGCCAAGGTGCGCGTGTGTTTTGATCCGGCGTTGAGGATCGGTTCGATCGCCAAAGTCATGCCTTCGCGCAGCTTGACGTTGGGCAGTTCACTCGTACGAAAGTTGAAGACGGCGGGTTCTTCGTGCAGATTTCGCCCGACGCCGTGCCCGGTGAACTCTTCCACCACTTTGAATCCGGCAGACTCGACCGAATCCTGGATCGCTCCGGCAATGTCCATCAGAAAGTTTCCGGGCTTAACCTGCGCGATGCCTTTGTAAAGTGCGGCTTCGGCGGCGGCGATCAGCTTGGCGGCTGGGGGCGTGACCTGACCGACGGCGATCGTAATGCAGGAGTCGCCGTGAAACCCTTGGAAAAATGCGCCCGTATCGACTTTCAGCACGTCGCCCGCCCGGATCGCTTTTTTGCGGCTGGGAATGCCGTGAACGACTTCATTGTTGAGGCTGGAGCAGATCGAGCCAGGAAAGCCGTGATAGCCCTTAAAGCTGGGAACTGCGCCCATTTCGCGGATGCGCTTTTCGGCATGAGCATCCAGATCCGCCGTTGTCATGCCCGGTTCCACCAGTTCCGAAATTTCTTTCAAAACCGTTGCGACGATCGCGCCTGCCTGCCGCATAATTTCGATTTCCGGGGGCGATTTGGTTTCGATGCCGCGCCGCTGACGCTTGATGCGGGGAGCCGCGACGGGCTGAGGCAAAATGTTAGACAGAAAATTCATGGAAAAGCTGAATCTTGGACGCTGTTCTTAAGGTAGCTTAATCGGTGGCTCTGCGTCGGAAAGGCGGCAGACGAATCAACGCCGACACCCGACACCCGACACCTCTTCTGCTAAAGTAGCGATCGACTCTTCACGCTAGGGTTTTTCGATGGCTCGTTCTCGTCTGGCATTTTCACAGCCGATCGATCGCAGCGCCATTCTGCTGATGATCGCCCTTGCCCGTTGTGATCAGTTAGTGCTGATCAAAGGCGATCGCACCGCTGCCCATGTCCGTGATTTTAGCTGGCAAGGTCAGAAAGTTGGGCTGGACGATCGCGCCTTTGTCTTGAACTTTAGCCGCCCGATGGATCACGCCAGCGTCGAATCGAATTTGCGGATCGAGCCGCCGTTGCAGGGACGAATTAGCTGGGCAGGTCGCCGCATGGCCTACACGCTCAACGATCCGCCGCCCTACGGCTATGACTTTAAGCTGCGGCTGCAAGATGCCCGCGATCGATTCAGCGACCCCAACGACGATCGGACGCGGATGCAGCCGTATGTCGGTGAGTTTCGATCGCGCGATCAGGCGTTCATTTATCTGGGCATTGAGGGCGAAGAAGCAGGCCGACTGGTGCTGTATAACCTGGCAACCGAGCAGCGAAAAATTTTGACGCCCGCCAATCTCGTTGTCGTGGATTTCAAGCCGTATCCGCAGGGCGATCGCATTTTGTTCGCGGCCAACGATCGTGCTTCGCAAACGCAAAACCTGCTCAACCAGCAGCTTTACACCGTCACAACCGGACTGCCCGCCCAAACTGCGCCCGCCCTGCCCGGACAGCGCCAGCCCGAAGCCGAGCCGACTCGTCCCGTTGGAGAAACGCATTTGGTACTCGACGATCGAGACTACCAAAATATGCAGTTCGATTTGTCGGCAGACGGTGAAAAGATTGTTGTCCAGCGCGTCAATCGCCAAAATCCGGCAGAATATGGCCTGTGGCTGATCGAGTCCGAGCAGTCGCCGCGTCCTCTAGAAGGCCAGCCCGGAGCGATTTCGTGATCGCGCCGGACAGCAAATCGATCGCCATCAATCAGGGGCAGGGTGTGGCGATCGTGCCGCTGGAACCGGGAGCCGAACCGCTCGACTTTTTGGCGCAGTTTGGGCAAACGCTCGACTTTAACCCGAACGGATCGGCGGCGGCAATGGTGCGGTTCAACAACGACGTTCCCACGCAGCCGACGCGATCGCTCTTTCTGGTTGCAGAAGGTTCACAGCGCGAACTGCTCACCACTGACGGTCAAATTCGCAGCGCCCAGTTTCACCCGACGCGCCCGCTGCTCTATTGTTTATTCACGACGCTGCTGCCGGGAGACGAAAACCGCGAACAGCCCTATCTGGCGGCGATCGACACCCAAACCGGAAAGCGCGTCGATCTGCTGATGCTGCCAATTCAGCAAGAAATTCAGTTCAGCCTGTCGCCAGACGGGTTGGGCGTTTTGTTTGACCAAATTCAGCCTGCTGCCGAAGGCCAAACCAGCCCGATCTATGGCAGCGACGGACAGCCGATCGCCACCAGCAGCCTGTGGATTTTGCCGATCGCTGCTGACAGCAACGGCTTTCCCAAACAGGCACAACCCACAACGCTGCCGATCGCCGGATTACGTCCGTTTTGGCTGCCGTAGCGCTCAAGCGATATCCAAAGCGATTTGGCCTGCAACCACTGTGGCAAAAAGCGGCAGAGCCACTGCTTAACGGCTGCATCATGCCCACTTTCATCACTCTCGACAAAAGCGGAATCTGAATCCCGCTTTGTGGGTCGATCGGCTGCCAAATTCTACAAACCAAAGTCAATGTCATACCGATTGAATCTGAAAGTGACAAAAGAAGGATAAAAAAATCCTGCTCGATCGAGCAGGATTTGCAAAGAACTAGCGGTTGATTTTATTCCTCATCGTCTTCGATGTCGTCTTCAAACTCGTCCTCATCATCAATGATCGGAGAGAGTCCGTCATCATCGTCAGTGGGCGTGTCGGTGGTGCCAAAGAAGGGTGGACGTGCCGCCTCAGCGTTGCCCTCACGGGGACGATCGCCGCCGATCATTTCGGTGGCAAACACATCGAAGCCGCCTTCAAAGTCGTATGAGCGAGCGGTGCGATCGTCCAGAACGACATCTTTGAGATCGTCGTCGAGCAGATCGGCCTCGTAGCCCAAATCGGCTTCGGCGTTCATGCTGTCTTCGTAGGCGTTGAAGCCCGTTCCAGCCGGAATCAGACGACCGATGATCACGTTTTCCTTCAGGCCGCGCAGCCAGTCGGATTTGCCCTCGATCGCCGCTTCGGTCAGAACGCGAGTGGTTTCCTGGAACGACGCCGCCGAGATGAAGCTGTCGGTATTCAGCGAGGCTTTGGTGATGCCCAGCAGAACCGGGGTGTATTCGGCAGGTGCGCCACCCGTGATCGACATGGTGCTGTTCACCTGTTCGATCTGGTTGAGATCGACAAGTTCTCCAGGCAGCATCGTCGTGTCGCCGCCGTCGTCAATCCGCGCTTTCGAGGTCATCTGCCGCACGATCACTTCGATGTGCTTGTCAGAAATGTCGATGCCCTGCGATTGATAAACCGACTGCACTTCGTTCACCAGGAAGGTTTGCACCTTTTCCAAGCTGATCTGCGCTGAATCATGAATGCCCAGGCTTTCGCGGTGCAGCTTGAAGAAGATCTCCAGGATTTCGTGCGGGTTGGCGGGGCCATCGGTGAGCGGTTCTGCCGCGCCGACTTCCTGACCATCCAGCACCAAGACGTTTTGCGTGGGACCGAGCGGATATTCGGTGACAACGCCGTCGGCTTCAATCACTTTGATCTCGACCGAATCGTCATCGTTGTACACAACCTGCGCCGTACCCGGACGTTCGGAAAGAATGCAGGCTTCTTTTGGCTTGCGAGCTTCGAGCAGTTCTTCGATCCGGGGAAGACCCTGGATGATGTCTCCCGTTTTGGTGCGCTCAAGACGAGCAGAACGAGGTTATCGCCGCGCTGGACGAGATCGCCATCGTCGATGTGCAGCACGGCTCCGGCTGAAACGCGGTAGGGACGAGCCGTTCGCAGCGTGATCTTACCGTCATCCGCCTGCGTCACCTGACCCGAATCGGGCACGGTGATACCGGGGCAACGGTGGCTCCGGCCACGAGCAGATCGCCTTGCTTCACGGGTGAGGTTTTGCCTGCAAGATTAATTTCGAGGCGATCGTCTGCTCGCACGACGAGCAAACGCCGCACCAGTTCATTTCCCTCACGAATGCCGCGAATTTCTCCGGCTTCCTTACAGAGAATTTCGGTTCGCGCCACGACTGCACCCGGAGCAATCTGATCGCCGTCTTGAACCAGAATGCGCGTGTTCGTGCTGCCCTGCGTTTGATCGGCAGCAACATCGCGACGAATCACAAGCGATTCAAGAATCACAAGCTGAAGCCGCATCACTTCTGGGTCGGTTTCATCGGGAACCAATTCAATGTCAGCGGCCAACTGCGCGTCCTGATCGATTTCGAGAATCAGTTGGGTTCTGAGCAGTTCCAGTCCCTCGACGGACTTGACGCGATCGCCATCCTTATACGGAATCCGCTGAATGGCGCGGAGGCGAATCGATCGACCCGATTCTTCTGCCGTCGATTCTTGGCTGGGAACCGAAGGTTCATCGGGCACGGTAAATTCGGTTACAGGCCGCAGCAAGAGGGCAGGACCTTCCGGCGATTCGACATATTCGATGTAGCGAATTTCATCGATCGTCAGTCCGGGCATGACTTCCTGACCGGGGTTTGCCAGCGAGCCGTTTTTCGACGAAGCGGCTTCCGGGTCATCGGTCAGATGAATTTCACCGGGCTTGATTACGATTTCGCGCAGAATGTCGTTCTTCTGCGTCACTTCCACCACGCCGCTGCTTTGACAGAAGATGTCTTTGACGACTTCCGTTCCGGCTTCGACGAACTGGCCGTCTTCGACCATCAGCAGCGAAATGTCTTTGTTGACTTCGTGCGCTTCTTCGGGAATCCAGAGCAGAGTGCCGCCCTTGGTGACTTCATAGCCCTGCTTGGCTTTGCCCTTCTTGCCGACTTCGACGCCAGAGTATTTGATGATGCCTCCGGTTGTGGTGCGGTAGCGATCGTCAATTAGTTCCGCGACCACCTGATTGTTGGTGACTTTGGTTCCGGGCGTAGCGATCAGCGAAAAGCGCTGGTTGTGCTGCGTCTCGATCAGATACAGTTCCCGCCCCTGGAAGCTTTCGGCATGAACGCGGGCATCGTCCAGCAAGACGGAAGCCGTAATAATTTCGATTTCGCGGCTACCCTTGCCTTCGTCCTCTTGCGGAATCCGCACCACGCCGCCGTTTTCCGTCACGAGCTTGGTTTCAGCCAGGATGCTGTTGGCATCGACGACATCGCCATTTTTGACGATCGGTTCGGCTCCGGGCGGCAGGTTGTACACTTCACCCGCCAAAATCCAGATCAGGCCACCGCGCTGCGCGATTCGCGTCGTGTTGCCCTGACGGTCTTTTTTCTCTTCCGGCACGACATCTGCGAACATGACTTCGCCTGCCAAGTCGGAAGCTACGTCCATCGTGGCGCGTTCCGTCACTTTGCGAACGCGGCTGGCAGCAGGCATTTCAGCCAGCATTTGGCCGAGCTTGACGCGCTCACCATCGCGCACAAACAAAATTGATCCGGGCGGAATATTGAAGGTTTCTTTACGGCCTTCGCCTTCCAAAATCACGTCTGCCGAGCTTTCCATCACCAAGGCGTCTTCGCCGTGACGAGTCCGGAAAGCACGAGTCCGCATCGATCGCGACTTCGAGAGCTTCACCGCTCCCACAAACGGCGCACGGACTTGGGGCGTGACGTCGCCCGTAAACGTTCCTCCGGTGTGGAACGTCCGCATGGTAAGCTGCGTTCCCGGTTCCCCGATCGACTGGGCGGCGATAATTCCAACCGCTTCGCCCAAATCCACTTTCGAGGCATGTGCCAGACTCCAGCCGTAGCAGGTTTGGCACACCGATCGCGTGGCGTTGCAGGTCAAGGGCGATCGCACAATCACAACTTCCACTTTGGCTTTGCCGATCAGTTGCGCCACATCGTCTGAGATCGGTTCGTTGCGGGCAATAATCAGTTCGCCTGTTTCGGGATGCAGCACATCCTTGGCCGGAACGCGACCCAAGAGTCGGTCTTTGAGCGGGATCAAAACGCGCTCACCGTCGGTCATGGCGCGAGCCGGAATGCCGCGTTCGGTTTGGCAGTCGAGTTCGCGGATGATCACATCTTGCGACACGTCTACCAGTCGGCGGGTTAGGTAGCCAGAGTCCGCCGTTCGCAGCGCGGTATCAACCAGACCTTTACGGGCACCGTAAGACGAGATGATGTACTCGGTGACGGTCAGACCTTCGCGGAAGTTGGTTTTAATCGGCAAGTCGATGATTTCGCCTTGCGGATTTGCCATCAGGCCGCGCATTCCGACCAACTGCCGCACCTGCGAGATGTTTCCCCGTGCGCCGGAAAAGCCATCATGTAGACGGAGTTGAGCGGGTCGCTAGCTTTGAAGTTGCGAACCACTTCGTCTTTGAGTTCTTCGCTCGTATCGTTCCAGGTGTCGATCACCTTTTGGAAGCGTTCGACTTCCGTGATGTCGCCGCGAATGTACCGCGTTTCCGTTTCGCGAATTTGCTCTTCAGCGGCTTCAAGCAGATCGCGCTTGCTGGGCGGAACGACGAGATCATCGACGCTGATCGAAACTCCGGCCTTGGTCGCGTAGCGGAAGCCCAAGTCT
>JAAUTJ010000194.1 GCA_012031475.1 Leptolyngbyaceae cyanobacterium SM1_3_5
ACCTGTAGGTGTCAATCCAACCACCTGTACACCGTTCCAAGCAAAATGTTCTTTCCATACCTACTGGCGAGGATTAAAAATAGAGACAGTTTCACCCGTTTCTGAATCCTCCAATTCTTGCCTTGCGCCTTTGCGAAGAGAACAGGAAACACAGGCAAGTGCTAAATTTTCAGCGATCGTTTCGCCACCTGCTACAACAGGAACGATGTGATCAACATGAAAAGTCGCAACCTGACCAATTTGAGATATTCCACAATACTCGCAGCGGTCATTAGCCCTTTGAATCACCGATCGCCGCAGAGAAGCTGGAACTGTTGCCATCTATGCTTGCTTGACTACCCGGGTCGATCGCAACCGCAGCAAAGATAAAAACTCTGCGAGTTCAACTAATCCCTCTGCTTCCTGTTGTTCTGTTTGAGAGAGCGGATAACCTTCATCCTGGCGATCTAACAGAAATTGCAAGCGTGCTTGAACCGCTTGGGGAAGCTGAAATCGGGTTAGTTCGATCGGAATTTCAACAATTTCAGGCATAGAACGACTGGCTGAACGAGTAATTCTGCAATAGCTTTATTGTAAGAGAAAGTAGAAGTGGAATACCGTTTTGCAAGCTCCGCGATCGTGCTTTTCGATTGTTGGGGGTTGGGGTGGGGCGATCGAATTTATTCAATCAAATTCAATACTTCTTGCTCAATTGAATGACCGATCGATGAAGAAAAACTGAAATTGTCATCGATGCTTGCTTCACCCCTACTGCTTTTCCTGCCAGCGCAATCCAATCAGGCTGGCGATGAATAACATAAAGCCCGGTTCTTCCATTTGCGTGAAGATAAATCCGTGAACTGCCACCGTCAGCATGAGGTAGCGAGACAAATCGTCCGGGCAAATTCGCGTCCAGACGATCGCGCAGAGATATAAATAGGTTGCCAGTCCCAAAATTCCCAAATCGCCCCAGATGGCTGCCCAGCCAAAAAAGGGAGCAAAAAAGCTGCTGCCGTTTCGGAGCCAACTTTGCCCCATAAAAGTCCACACTTCGGTTGCAACCGTTTGTGCGCGTTGCGCCTAAAGGGTCGAGCAAGTTGGCAAAATCGCGCAGCATCCAGCCGCCCAAGCGATCGATCGTGTGTCCCGGCCCCAACCCTAACCAAGGATGCAGCGGACTGGAATAGTGTTCAAGAACTGTTTGAATTCCGATGAGCTTAAACCGCGTTGCTTCCCCATTGGGACCATAAATTTCGGGTCGAATCCAGGTTTGGAAAGTTTCTAGCCCTTCGACATTGTAAATTGCCCACCAAAAAGCAATTGCAAAAGCCACAATTCCGATTAGATACATCATTGCCTTCACCACATTTTTCAAGTTGGCGATCGACAAGAACACAAAAGCAAGTGCCATCACAACGACAACCTGATTGGCTTGTGACCAGATGATGTTGCTGGCTCCAGCAAGACACACCAGGATGCGCTGCCACAGGGGACGATCTTTGGCGCTGATGAAGAAGTAAACGCCGATCGTGGCGCACACTGAGGCAGACACGACATGCCCCGATCCCTGATTGATAAAGACGCCTTTGATGGCATCTCCATCACCCCAACCGCCCGGTGAACAGCCGCATGTGTCCCAGCGCAGCACAAACTTTTGCACAGTGGCAAAAAAGACGTTGAAAAAGGCAAACCCCAAGATCCAGCGACGAAAAATAGTAAATTTCTCTGGAGACATGGGGATCGAAACGATCGCCAAAATCAGCATAAACGGCTCGGTTAAGAGCAGAAAATCCAGCGCAACATTAATCACGCCCGCATGATTTAACAGCGCACTGGCAAACCCGATCGTCAGCAGCAACATCAAGCCAAACAGCAGTGTTTTACTAGTAGCAAGCTGCTCTCGATCTTTGCTGCGAGATTTGAGTAGAGCGACACCGCAAACAAAAGGAACTGCGGCAAAGTGCAAAAAATTGATGGCAGAAGGAAACTTAACCATCAATAATACGCGCGGAAAAAACGCCGTTGCGTAGGCAAGAATGACCAAATTGGAACTGCTGATATACCAGCGGTGCTGCTTAGCGGGAATTGATACTGAAGCCATGAACAATTCTCAGTTTGGTTCTCTGGAGTTTGGCTCTCTGGAATGTGGGGTGCAAGCTGTATCAGGAGTTACTGAAATCTGACGGGTTCCAGTAGTCTTCAGCAGGAAAGCACAATCAGACAGGAAGCGAAGCAGTGTAAGGACAAAATGAAGTGTAGTGGGAGAATACAATGCAGCCAGCCTTTCAAACTGAACCTGTCAGATTTGGGAAGTTAGCTGCTTGGGAGTAGCTCCAATCACTCTTTTGGACAATCTCCCTAGCTTTGTAAACTTGAAATCGGAAGACAAAGATACAACAGCTAGAGAAATTTTGCAAGAGGCTGATTTGAATTTTCGACGTTTCGATCGAACCAACCGACCGACCGTTGTGGAATTGTGCAAACAGGCTGGAGTGTTGAACCACAATTTGATAAGGTTAGTAACAAGTTCACGTAGTTTTTTAACATTCTTTATCGATTTCGATACAATTCCTTGACATCAGGGCTTTTAGTGACGGGTCGCTCTCGATCGCAAGAGAGACTCCCCTCGGATCGAGAATGGATAGACGATTACCGATCGTGACGATAATAATGACAGTGCCTCCGTATCTACAGGATTGCGACGGCTGGCTGTTTGTGTTTCCCCCGTTTTAAGTGAGGCAGGTAATTGCATGGTCATGACGATCGCCCAGAGCAAATCGATCGGATTGTTGGAATCAGCACCAAGACCCATTTGAGGTGCTTGGTCCCCATCACATCCACGAAGACGGGCGATCGGTCTGGGTGGTGCGAGCCTATCTGCCCAATGCCGATGCTGCCTGGGTTGTGCTGCCGGAAGAGCGGCAGGAATTTTCCATGCAGTCGGTGCATGATCCGCACTTTTTTGAATGCACGATCGATCGGGCAGATTTGGCAAACTATCAGCTTCGGATTCAAGAAGGCGATCACGTCCGCGTCAGCTATGATCCGTATGCGTTTCGATCGCCGCTGATCACGGATTTTGATATCCACCTGTTTGCGGAAGGCAACCACCACCGCATCTACGAAAAGCTGGGCGCACACCTGACCGAAGTAGAGGGTGTCAAAGGTGTGTACTTTGCAGTTTGGGCACCGAACGCCCGCAACGTCTCGGTTTTGGGCGACTTCAACCGCTGGGATGGCCGTGAACATCAGATGCGGAGAAACAGCGGCGGCATTTGGGAACTGTTCATTCCCGATCTCGGTGTCGGTACGCACTACAAATACGAAGTCAAAAACCCCGCCGGACACATCTACGAAAAATCCGATCCCTACGGATATCAGCAGGAAGTCCGCCCCAAGACGGCTTCGATCGTCACCGACCTGACCGATTACGAATGGCAGGATCAGGCGTGGCTGGATGCGCGTCGTCAATCAGAACCGCTAACGCAGCCGATTTCCGTTTATGAAGTCCACATCGGCTCGTGGCTGCATGGCTCATCGGCTGAACCTGCCAAAGATGTCAACGGTGAAATCGTTCCCCCTGTGATCGTGGCGGAACTCAAGCCCGGAGCGAGATTTTTAACCTATCGGGAACTGGCCGATCGCCTGATCCCCTACGTCAAAGCGTTGAACTATACGCATGTGGAACTGTTGCCGATCGCCGAGCATCCGTTTGATGGATCGTGGGGCTATCAGGTGACGGGCTACTATGCCTGTACGTCGCGATACGGCACACCGCAGGACTTCATGTATTTTGTCGATCGCTGCCATGCCGAAGGAATTGGCGTGATTGTCGATTGGGTTCCCGGCCACTTCCCCAAAGACGGACATGGACTGGCGAATTTCGACGGCACTGCCCTGTACGAACACGCCGACCCGCGCAAAGGCGAGCATAAAGAATGGGGAACGCTGGTCTTCAACTATGCCCGTCACGAAGTCCGCAATTTCCTAGTTGCCAACGCTTTATTCTGGTTCGACAAATATCACATTGACGGAATCCGGGTCGATGCCGTTGCCTCCATGCTGTACCTCGATTACTTCCGCAAGCAGGGCGAATGGTTGCCGAATCAGTATGGCGGACGCGAAAACATTGAGGCGGCGGATTTCCTCAGACAGTTGAATCACTGCGTATTTAGCTATTTTCCGGGGACGCTTTCGATCGCGGAAGAATCGACGGCTTGGCCGATGGTGTCTTGGCCGACTTACGTGGGCGGCTTGGGCTTCAACCTGAAGTGGAACATGGGCTGGATGCACGACATGCTCGACTACTTCCACATGGATCCTTGGTTCCGGCAGTTCCACCAAAACAACATCACGTTCAGCATCATGTATGCCTTTACGGAAAACTTCATGCTGGCCTTTTCGCATGATGAAGTCGTACATGGCAAAAGCCCGATGATCGGCAAAATGCCCGGAGACGAATGGCAAAAACTCGCCAATCTGCGCTGCCTCTACACCTACATGTTTGCCCATCCCGGCAAGAAAACCATGTTTATGAGCATGGAGTTTGGGCAGTGGAGCGAGTGGAACGTGTGGGGCGATCTGGAATGGCATCTGCTCAATTCTGAACCGCATCGCAAGCTGAAAGACTTTATGGGCAAGCTCAACCAGCTTTATCGCAGCGAACCTGCCCTCTACACACAAGATTTCAGCGAGGACGGCTTCGAGTGGATCGACTGTAGCGACAATCGCCACAGCGTCGTCTCGTTCATCCGCAGAGGCAAAGACCCCGCTGATCAAGTGATTGTCGTGTGCAACTTCACGCCGCAGCCGCATTCGCACTATCGCATCGGCGTTCCCGAACCCGGATTCTACACCGAACTATTTAACAGCGATGCTCGCGAATATGGCGGCAGCAACATGGGCAACTTGGGCGGCAAATGGGCAGAAGAATGGTCGCTGCACAATCACCCGTACTCGATCGATCTGTGCCTGCCACCTTTGGGCGTTCTGGTGCTGAAGCGCAATCCCGACAAGCAGCCTTGAAGATCTCAAAACAGCCTTAGATCCCAATTGTGCTGTTGAACATCACCGCATATTTGCTGGCGGGGAAGTGAAGCTGCAAGAAGCGCTGATTTCCTTCGGCATCCGATCGCCTGTAGAACCGAGCAACGATCGCATTTTGCTGATTTGACAACTGACGCACCACGATCCAGTGATGCAATGACTCACGATAAGGCATAATTTTTCTATCTCCACTGCAAGTTGGAGCCAAAGCCAGTGCTGAGAAGTTGGACGCTGCAACGCACTGGCTTTTGCTTGTTTTGACTATTGATCTGTTTCCAGATCAATTCCATCATACAGGCTTGTTCTGCGAACAGAACAAAATTCGTCATGAATTTTTGACAATGATGGGCATGGGAAAAGCAGGCGTAGCCCTCAAGCAAGTTTTAGAGAAGTATCAGATTAAGCAAAATACGATCGCTGTTGCGATGGGCATCTCTCGATCGAACATTCATCGCTGGATCAATGAAATTGGCGATCCACTGGGCGACAACATCCTCGACATCCGAGACGCCCTAAAAAAATTGAGCCAGTTGCCGCAGAAGAGTTTATCCGGCTATATCTAGATGAATCAGGAGAATCGTGAATGCTAGGTATTTCAAACTTAATCATTTGAAAACCACCATAAGTTGGTTGCGATCGCCCAAAAACTTCCGATACTTTTGTGAAGTGGCAAATTTTCATTAGCAGCAGGACGTACAGATGTATATCGTACAAATTGCCTCCGAATGCGCTCCAGTGATCAAAGCAGGCGGATTGGGCGACGTGGTGTATGGGCTAAGTCGCGAACTGGAAACGCGCGGCAATACGGTCGAGATCATTCTGCCCAAGTACGACTGTATGCGCTATGACCACATTTGGGGACTGCACGAAGCCTACCGAGATCTCTTTGTTCCCTGGTATCAAAGCACGATTCACTGCACGGTTTTTTGCGGCTGGGTACACGGGCGGCAATGCTTTTTTATTGAGCCACATTCCGACGATTTCTATTTCGATCGCGGCTGCTATTACGGCTGCGGTGATGACAACATCCGCTTCGCTTTCTTCAGCAAAGCCGCGCTTGAATTTCTGCTCAAAAGCGGCAAACGCCCTGACGTGATTCACTGCCACGACTGGCAAACCGGACTGGTTCCCGTCCTGCTGTTTGAAATGTATCAATACATCGGCATGGAGAACCAGCGCGTTTGCTACACCATTCACAACTTCAAACATCAAGGCTTTGGCGGCGAAAATGTCTTAGCCTTAACCGGATTAAATCGACCAGAATATTACTTTAATCTCGATCGCCTCCAAGACAATTTCAATCCGTTCTCGCTCAACTTCATGAAGGGCGGAATTGTCTATTCCAATTTCGTCACAACTGTTTCGCCGCATCACGCTTGGGAAGCTCGCCATACTGATGTTGGCTACGGTTTGGGACACACACTGCACGTCTATCAGGAAAAGTTCCGGGGCGTCTTAAACGGCATCGATTATGATGTTTGGAATCCCGAAGTCGATCGATATATTCCCGTCAAGTTCAATCAGGAAAATCTCGAAGACAAAGCGCAGAACAAAAAAAGCACTGCGCGATCGCCTCCTCTTGCAGGATGCTGATAAACCTCTGATCTGTTTCATCGGTCGATTAGATGAACAGAAAGGCGTTCATCTCGTCCACCACGCGATCTATCACGCCCTCAAACAAGACGCCCAGTTTGTATTACTGGGATCGGCAACCGAAACCGGAATCAACGCTCATTTTCAGCACGAAAAGCAGTTTCTCAACGATAATCCCGATGTGCATCTTGAACTCGGATTCAACGAAGAACTATCCCACTTAATCTACGCGGGTGCAGATATGATCATCGTGCCCAGCAACTATGAACCCTGCGGCTTAACGCAGATGATCGGCTTAAAATACGGGACGGTTCCGATCGTGCGCGGCGTTGGCGGTTTGGTGAATACCGTGTTCGATCGCGACTACGATGAAACGCACTTGCCCGAACAGCGCAACGGCTATGTTTTCTATCAAACTGATGATCATGCGCTTGAATTTGCGATCGATCGGGCGATCGGACTTTGGCGCAACGCACCGGAAGAATTTGATCAGCTTGTGGTGCAGGGAATGAACTACGATTACTCGTGGAATTATCCTGGCAAAGACTATCTGGAAATCTACGATTTAATTCGCGTCAAATAGCGGATTGCTAGCGCGATCGAAATCATCGAATCGATCGCTGCTTTTAGTTCGAGTTAGGTTAGGGAAAATATGAACCAAGCTGCTTTAGCTGAAGCGACTGTGCAGCAGGTCGATCGATAAGTTGTTTAGCTTGAAATTAGGCGAAGCAGTGAGCGATGACGATGAACAATACACCGATCGCCGCGCTAGAACAAAGCGGCAACCACTGAACAGATTTCGCAACGGCCTTCGCAAGTGTAGACATTGAATTGACTCCAGGTTTTTAATTTCCTCCTCGCTAAGCTTGTAGAATGCGCGAGTGGAATTAAGTTCCATCGTGCCGATCGCTTCTTGCGAAAGCGTCTTCCTGTAGAGTCAAAGCTCTGTCGATTCAATCCATCAGCCGACAGAGCAATTTAACGGTATTTAATGTTGCTCTGTTGACCTTCAGCTAAAGCCTGGAAAACTGAAATAAGGCTGGCAAAAACATATTTTTCGCAAAATTGCTTAAATTAGCTTTACAAATTTGTTCTTGAAAATTCATGGCGATCGCTGCCCCAATCTCAAAATAGAATCGAGGGAGCGATCGAAGCATTCATGAAATCTGGATGGACTAACCCATCAAAATCACGTTATCAATCACGTGGATAATGCCGTTGTCGGCTTCGATGTCAGCCGCGATCACGGTGGCGTTTTTCACCTCAAAGCCGTCTGAGCAGTCGATGCGAATTGTGGAGCCTTCGACCGACGTAACCGAATC
>JAAUTJ010000195.1 GCA_012031475.1 Leptolyngbyaceae cyanobacterium SM1_3_5
GATCCCAACTGCATGTTGTTAACATTAACCTGCGGCTAACCTTTGGCGATCGATCGGTTAGGAAAATTTATTTTGTGACATTTGAAGCAAGAAAGTTCATCGATCGCAACTTGGGAGACGAGCGCCCTAAAACTCATCAAGTTCGTTGCGTCTGCGGCGGCGGGGACGAGGAAGCGCGATCGCCATGCTGACCATTCCCAAAGTCGCGCAGAAGGCCAAAACCACGCCTACAGGCAGCGCGACTGATTCAAAGACGAGAAATCGCAGCGAGACGGGGGTGGCATTTTGGACGGAGATCAGAGCGATCGCGCAGACCCAAGCGCCGAGGATAAGAGCCGTAAGAAAGTTTGCCATAAGGGTAGAGATGGTAGAGACGCGAGATCTCGCGTCTTCATGGGGTGAGGGATCGATCGATCAATTCTCGCAAGTGAGCGGTCATTTGTTGTTGTTGAGTGGGCGATCGCGCCTCGACATACACGCGCAAAAGCGGTTCAGTTCCCGATGCTCTTAGCAGAACCCAGCTATCATCTTCAAGGTAAAGTTTGATGCCGTCTTTGTGGGCGATCGATTCAACAGCAACTCCGGCAATTTCTGAGGGCGAATTAGTTTGAAAAGCTGCCAATACTTTTTGTTTTGCGACGCTATCAAAGCAGTAGTCGATGCGGTGATTGAAGCGCATTCCACCTGCGATCGCAATCACTTCAGCCACCAAAACGCTGAGCGGTTTTTGGGCACAGGCGATCGCTTCAGCGACTAATAATCCTGCCAGAATTCCGTCTTTTTCAGGAATATGTGAACCGATGCTGAGTCCGCCCGATTCTTCTCCGCCGATCAGCACTTCCGTTTGTCGCATCACCTGCCCGATGTGCTTGAAGCCGACCGCAGTTTCGATCGATTTCAAGCCGTAGTGCTGCGCTAGTGAATCGAGTAGATGCGTGGTGGCAACCGTGCGGACGATCGCCCCGTTTTGCCCTTTCTGCTCAACTAAATGCCGCACCAAAACCAGCAAAACCTGAATCGGTTCAAGGCGATTGCCCTGCTCATCAACGATGCCAAATCGATCGCTGTCGCCATCGGTTGCCAGTCCCAAATCGGCGCGATCGAACTGTACGGCTTTGACTAAATCGTTAAGCTGTTCGCCGTTCGGTTCTGGAACGCCACCCCCGAAAAGAACATCGCGGCGATCGTGCAGCGTTTCCACCTGACAACCGCACTGTCGCAAAAGCAAATCCAAATAGCCGCGAGAAGTGGAATAGAGTGCGTCGTATTTGACGGAGAGGTGAGCCTGACGGAGGCGATCGCAATCCAACAGCGTCAGGACGAATTTTTGATAGTCGATCGCCGGATTAAACAGAGTAATCGTTCCCGGTTCAGCGGGCGGGGCGGCGGGCGCATTGAGGAAGGCAGCGATCGCGTCGGATATTTCCGTTGTAGCGGGACCTGCGTAGTCGGGGATGTACTTAATGCCGCAGTAGATGGCGGGATTGTGGCTGGCCGTGAACATCAGTGCGCCCGCTGTGTGGCGTTCGCGAGCGCAGTAGGCCAAGACGGCGTGGGCAGTCGCGATCGACTATCCAAACTGACCAGCCTTGAGCAGCGAGAACTTCGGCGGCAGTTTGGGCGAAAGTTTCAGCCAAAAAGCGCGTATCGTAGCCGACGAGAACGGGGCGATCGCGATCGTAAGCCGTTTCGAGGTAGCGAGCGATCGCCCTTGTCACCTTGACGACATTCGCAAACGTGAAATTTTCGGCAATGATGCCGCGCCAGCCGTCCGTGCCAAACTCGATCGCCTCATCGGGCATGAATCACCGAGAAATCACTGCCTCCATCGTACCCTTGGTTACTGAGCCGCACAGTCTTCAGCCAGACAAACCACGAGAATTGATTGAATTACGGCATCCGATCGAAATTCTTGCGTTTCGCGAACGATGCCGTTGCCAGCCGGATAAACGCCCGCCGTTTGCTGATTGCCGTTTCCCGTTGCAAACGAAATATTGTCGGCGGGCTGGCGCTCGAATCGGGCATATTCTCGCGATTCGTTTTCGGTGTTGTAGGACAAGGTGGCTTTGCCGTAGGCGGATTCTGCCTCAGCGATCGACACGCCCACGCCCACGCCCGCCGCCGTTTTGTAGCGCGAATTTGGCGTCAGCAAGCCTTGAATTGGCAGATTTTCGTTCGGCGGCTGTCCGGCCAAATAGAGAATGTAGTACTGCACCTGTCCGTTTTGGCGCACGGCGATCGCGTCAAAATCTACCATGAACGGAGCCTGCACGACGAACTCTGCCGATGTGCCAAGGACTTGCCGCAACTGGGCGATCGTCATGCCTAGCTGTGCCGCACCAATCCCAGTTTCGGAAATCACGGCGGGCTGTTCGGCGGCGGCGGTCGGACTGGGCGCAGGCGAAGTGGCGGTTGGCGTGGGGCTAGCTGTTGTGGGAGTCGGTGACGAGGCGGCGGGTTCGGGTTCGGGTGTGGCGATCGGGGCAGGCGCATTGCAGCCCGTCATCAGCAGCGCCATCGCCGCCAGTTGCACGGTACGAAAATGCACAGTACGAAAATTCATCAGTGTCCTACAGGTCATCGTTGGGATTGGGAACCGAAAGCGCAAGCTGGTAGACTTGGCGGCGCGGCAGGGCGGTTTGCTGAGCAAGTTGGCGGCTGGCCTGCGATCGCGACAAACCCTGCTGAAGCAAGCGCTGAAGTTCACTTTTCAGGGCGGCTTCTGAAAGCATCGGAACAGCGGTTTCGGCTCCGGCCACAAGGACGGTAAATTCGCCCATCGGTTCCCGATCGCCATAGGCTGCGATCGCCTCGGCTAGGATTCCGCGCCAAAATTCTTCAAACCGCTTGGTCAGTTCGCGAGCCAAAACGATCGAGCGATCGCCGCCTAGTGTAGCAGCCAGATCGGTCAATGTCTGCTTCAGGCGGTGCGGCGCTTCATAAAGGACGATCGTGCGCGACTCGGACTGCAAGGCTTCGAGTCGATCGCGGCGTTCCTGACCTTTGGGCGGCAAAAAGCCTTCAAACACAAAGCGATCGGTCGGCAGTCCCCCTGCGCTCAAAGCCGTCACCACCGCACTCGCACCGGGAATTGGCACAGCCGCAAATCCGGCTTCGACGCAAGCAGCAACCAGTTCATAACCGGGGTCGGAAATTCCGGGCATTCCCGCATCGGTGACAAGGGCGATCGACTGTCCCTGTTGCAGCCGTGCGATCAGTTCAGTCAAACGACTGTGGCGATTGTGGTCGTGATAGCTGATTTGTGGCGTCGCAATTTGAAAGTGGGAAAGCAGTCCGCCCGTGTGCCGCGTGTCTTCTGCCGCAATCAGATCAACGTCTTTCAACACCTGCACAGCGCGGAAGGTGATATCTTCCAAGTTGCCGATCGCGTCCCGACGACATAAAGCGTTTGCGGTTGAATCTTCATGTCAAAGCATCCTAGCGCAAGCCGACTGTGAGCAGGCGATCGCGTAGACCTCTCATAAATCAAATTTTGCTCCTTAAAATTGCCCAGATTGAGCTTCAAAGTCCCCCATTCATGGGGGATTTAGGGGTCGATCGTGCAAGAAGTCCAATGACGGCAAATGAGCAAGCCTTCCAACCGAATTTACTCGTAGATTTTTTGGAAAACGTGAATTTTTGGAGAAGACTTGCAAAAATCGTTCCGTATAAGCACTATTTACATTAGATTCAAAGTCAGACTAATCGCAGCATTCACACCGCAGCCGTGACAATTTCTCAGTCGATTCCTCAATACGCCAGTTTTGCCTCGCTCGTTTCCGCCAGCGACCCCGACTGGAGCCGCGAGCAATGTCAGTGCTGGTGGCATCCAGCCCCACAACTGTTGCGATCGATTCGTCAATATCAAAAATGGCGCGATCGCGGCTTTCTCGGTCGTATCGTTGCTCGGTTCTGGATACTGCAACATCGATTTTGGAGCGTTGTGGCAGCGACCGACATTCCGATCACCTGCAACATCGCTGGCGGACTGCTGATGCCGCATCCGACAGGTGTGGTGATTCATCCTTCCGCCCAGATTGGTCCCAACTGCGCCATTTTTCAGCAGGTGACGATCGTGAGCGATGTCGTGGTTGGCGGACATGTGGATATCGGTGCGGGCGCAAAAATCATTCGCGGCGTCACGATTGGCGATCATGTGCAGATTGGCGCAAATGCCGTTGTCCTGGAAGATGTGCCCGCAGGTGCAGTTGTGGTGGGGATTCCGGCTCGCATTGTTCGCTATGTTGAACCCTACGCTTCGCAGCGGCGCTAATTGCCATCGATCGACACAGTTTCGCTACAGTTTCACCTAGAAGAATTTGCTCAGAAGCGATCCGACGCGATCGAAAATAGCTTTTGTTAAAATTCGGCACAGATTTCCGATCGAGCAACCGCCTTCAGATACGACAGGAATGCTGTAGTGCAATCTTTTTGCTCACAAAGATTCTTGATTTTCAGGCTCAAAATCTTCTGGCGACCGTCGCTACGCAAGAATAGACAAAGCAAGCGGGTGAGGAGTCAAGATCATGATGTGGCGATCGATATCGATGTTGAGCCTGTGTAGCGGTGTAGCGATCGGGCTGGGTGCGCCTGTTTGGGCACAGTCTGCCAACTTTGGTACGATCGACGTTGCGCCTGGATTTGGTTCAGAACGGGTACAAGGCTTTACACAAGGTTCGGTTTCGCTGGCATCGCTGGCAAATCGCGATCGGGCTGGAAATCTCTGCGTTGGATTTGCCGACTCCACGCCTGATCACGTTCTGGTGCTTCAGCGCGATCTGCCGCGCCTGAGTTTGCAGGTAAACAGCGAGAGCGACACAACGCTGCTGGTGCTTGGTCCCGGCAACTCAGTTCGCTGCGGAGACGACATCAGCCGCACGAATCTTAATGCCGCTGTGCAAGATACCGACTTGCGAGCCGGAGAATACCGAATTTGGGTCGGATCGTTTGAGGCCGATACGCGCATCGACTACACGCTAAGCATTGAAGAATAGGCTCCTCCCCAAATGAGGCTTGTAAACTTCGTCTACTGGTGAGTATCCATCAGAAATTCCACTCGCTCCTCCAACACCGACGGATTTCACGCTCGTCCTAGCCATACCAAGGCTAAGGATACAAAGGCGATCGCCCTAAAATTCCCCCGCATAAGCCTCCGTGCTGCCCACAAACGCTACGGGTTCAGCCTCATCAAGCATCTGCCAAATCGTTTGCAGCAGCGCATCAAGTCCGGTTTGAGCAACCGCAGAAATTGCGAAAACTGGGGCAGACGCGATCGATCGCAATTCTATGTTCAAAGCAGCGATCGTGTCCGGGTCGATCGCGTCAATTTTGTTGAGCGCGACGAATTTGGGGGCGATCGACCAGGCCGCGTCCCATTAATCGCTTCGAGTTCTGATTGGATGGTGTGGTAGGCCGGCGATCGGGTCGTCTTGCGTCGCGTCAATCAAATGCAACAGCAGGCGCGTCCGTTCGATGTGGCGCAAAAAGTCGTGACCCAATCCGGTTCCCTGATGTGCCCTTCGATCAGTCCGGGAATGTCGGCAAAAACGGTGCCGTCTCCGGTCGGCTTGCGAACCACGCCCAAGTTGGGAACGAGCGTCGTAAACGGATAGTCGGCCACTTTCGGACGAGCGGCAGAAAGTGAGGAAATCAAGGTTGATTTTCCGGCGTTGGGCAAGCCAATGATGCCAACTTCGGCCAACAGCTTCAGTTCCAGCCGCAAGAGCCGCTGATCTCCGGGTAGTCCGGGCAGGGCATGTTCGGGAGCGCGATTGCGATTGCTGAGGAAGTGCTTGTTGCCCAAGCCGCCCTTGCCGCCTTTGGCGACGACGAGCCGCTGACCCGATCGCGTCAAATCGCCAATCACCTCATCCGTCTGGGCATCGTAGACAACCGTGCCGCAGGGAACTTGAACGAGGCGATCGTCTCCTGCCGCTCCGGTCATATTTTGGGGCCGCCGCGCTCTCCGTCTTGCGCTTTGAAAATGTGGGCATAGCGAAAGTCGAGCAGCGTTTGCAGATTTTCCACCGCCTCAAAAACGACTGAGCCGCCCTGTCCGCCGTTGCCGCCCGCAGGCCCGCCCGCAGGCACATATTTTTCGCGCCGAAAGGCCACAATGCCATCGCCGCCGTTGCCTGCCTGCACTTCAATTTCGGCCTGATCGATAAACTGCATGAATTCTTCGTGAAAGCTCTATCTCGATCGTAAGCGATCGCCCGGATTCCCGTAATTTCGACTCGTTGCGATCGGCAAGCTTCATGAAGTCGCGAAGTAAATACTTGCACAGAAATTATACAAAGTAATTCTACTTAACACTAATATAAAGTTATGGTAAACAAAAGATTAACTGTGGGTTATTTCTCGGTTATGAGCGATAAACTGCATTTGCTGAACAATTCACACAACCTCCACAAATCTCCTGCTTAGGAAAGGGATTTGACAATTTTTAGCGGGAACTTTAAAGAGCGAATCTGATGCAAAGGATCAAATCGAGGATTTCGACAGCGCTTCACTTCAATCAGTGGACAACAGTGCTGTTCTATCTATTTCTAGCCACTGACATTGGCTTTATTATTTTGCATTTCCTCCACTCTTATTCCGCCTTGTTGATTCCAGGCCAACTTACGGCAGATGCGTTTTCTCTAGCAACCGATCGAGGGTTTTCTGAAGTTTTTCAGTACTTAAAGGAATATTGGATTGCGCTGCTTTTAGGATTCTTGGCAGCCAGAAATCGATCGCTGCTGTATCTAAGCTGGTCGCTACTGTTTGCTTATATCCTGCTGGATGATGCGAGCAGCATTCATAAAAGATTAGGCTTTTTTATTAGCAAGCAGCTTTCGTTTGTGCCCTTATTCAACTTGCGAGCAGTTGATTATGGCGAGATGATTGTGTCTGCTGGAGTTGGATTATTTTTTCTAATTGCAATTGCAACGGTCTACCGTTTTGGCGATCGCTTCGCCCGACAAGTATCCAAAACGCTTACTTTGCTGCTGTTAGCACTGGCCTTTTTTGGCATTGTGATCGATATGCTACACATCATGCTCAGAATGCCTGCGCTCGATCCGCTCTTGACTGCGCTAGAAGACGGAGGGGAGCTAATTATCATGAGCATCATTGCTTGCTATGCGCTGTCGCAAGCTGTAGCGAAAAGAGCGGAGCAGCGCGTTGAATCAAGGAAACTGGTCAGCCCGATTGAGTGAGTTGCGATCGTGTCAGTCGCACACCTGTAGCTTGCGATCGCCGCTGCCTTACTGCCCTCAAACGTTACGAAGCGTGGCGATTATCGCGATCGCCCTCCCCAAAGCCAAATCAAATCTTTAAGATCAAAATCACTCCCGACTCGATCTTGGCTTCATGCTTCCTTCTGTTCGCTGCCCCTCCTGCTCCCGATCGCTGGGACAGATCAACGCTGACGGTCAAATACAGATCGACTGTCCAGCTTGCCGTCGCAGCTATGGCGTCGTTTACGGCAAGGTTTCTGGGCGGGCTTCTCGCTGGGAAACAGTACTTTATCTGACCGCAAAGCTGCCCAGCCTCTACAAGCGGCGCTACGAACTCCGCATCACCACGCCGGGACGCGACCTGAAAGTGCTGAAGTTTTCCACGCTGGGACGGGGCGATCGCGTTCCGGTTCGGCTGGGCGATCGAATTTCGCTGCTGTATGCGATGCGCGGCAGCATGATGAAAAAATTAATTTCGGTCAGCAATCACACGGTTGGCAAAACCTATCGCCTGCCGCAGCCAATTCCCACAACGGGCACGATGTTTCGGGCGTTGGGTACGCTCTCAGTCGCCCTGTTTTTCTGCGTGTTGATTTCCGGTTACGGCTTCTGGCTGACGACTGCGTTGGGGCGCAACGGCCTTTCTAGTTGCCACTCGCGTC
>JAAUTJ010000196.1 GCA_012031475.1 Leptolyngbyaceae cyanobacterium SM1_3_5
AAAAGTATCTTCCGTTACGGCTTCGACCACTTGCGAAACATCGTCCTCAACCTGGAGCAGAAGACCGACGAGTTTTTACACGCCTTGCAATTTTTGTCCGCTACTTAGGCAATGGATACCCAACTGAAATACATCGGCATTATTAAGAGCATCCTTCAGAAACATGCTGAGTATCGTGCTGCTCTACCGGATGAATATGCCTCTCAAGCTTTATTCGATGATGAGCGAGGACAGTACTTAGTTTTAGATATTGGCTGGAAGGATGACAAAGGTCTCCACACTACACCGATTCATCTCAGTTTAGTGGATGGAAAAATTTGGATTCAGTACGATGATACGGAAGAAGGGATAGCGACAGATCTGATGGAAGCAGGTGTTCCCAAAGAAGATATCGTGCTTGGTTTTCGCCACCCTAAAGTCAGACAGCACACTGGGTTTGCTGTGACATAATTTATAGAAGATACGTTTGCTCAGGTGCGATCGCGGCCATGTTCTCGAAATGCTGTTTGAGAGTTGCGGAAGCTTGCGGCCTAACCACCCCAAGCAGGATTGTTATGCAGGAGAATTTGCTATGAGTACCGAATTTGAAGTGTTATGCCAAATCTTTCTGCCCCACCCGCAATGGGATTTTAGACGGAAACGTGCCGCACAATAATCGTTGTGTTATCGAGCGCAGTGTTATGAGAGCGCAAGTTACATAGTGAGGGTAAATGGCGGAACAGAGAAGCGCAAATCAGGTGGAGATAAATTATCGTCTCGCGGGCGCTGGTTGGGCTGAGTGCGATGTAATAATCGGTACGCAACACGCAAACACTTCAGCATCTTATATGTCTGATGCGCTCGGCGAACTCACCAATGCAATAGTTGATATAAAGAATGGCGCTATCGAATCTATGGCGCGATTTGAAGAAGAGCCAGGCGAATACTGCTGGATTTTCCATCGCAGCGATGACCAATTAAAATTGTTGATTCTATGGTTTGATGAATATCGGCGCAACAATGAGCAGGGTAAGAAAGGCGAGATTGTTTTGGATGCTGAATGTTCCTTAACTTCTTTCCTTCATGCATTCGTGGCGGCGCTGAAACAGGTTTTGAAAGAACACGGCGGTGTTAAAGGTTACAAGAGAAAATGGATTATGCATGACTTTCCTACTCAGGGCTACAAAAAATTGCGGCTGTAGCTTCCCAACAGCAACATAACAAGGCGCTTCCGGCGGCGGGTGAGCTTAGTCATTATCAGAGACAGAAGCTAAAGTTTAGATCTAGATGCGATCGCCCCCACTCCAACCGACAAATCTCGCCTGAGAGGAGGCGCGATCGCGCTACCCTAGATGAATTCCATTGCTGCTGGTATTATGTCGAAATTTTATTTTGCTGGCGAGACCGATCGCAATTTTGAACTGCCCGGAGCGCGTCCGCACTACAATCCCGATCGCCCCGGACAGGTTGAGCATATTTTCTCGATTTGGATCTCGACATTCCCAACCAGCGCTATCGAGGAACCTGCACAACGCGGATTAATCCGGTGCGGAGTGGGATCGATCGCTTGACCTTAGATGCGGTGAATTTGGCGATCGAGTCGGTGAGAGTTGGCGAAACGGATCAGAAATTTGACTATGATGGCGAACAGCTTTTTGTGAAGCTGAATCCGGCAACGGAGGCGGACAAATCGATCGAGCTTGAGATTGCGTACAGCGTCGATCGACCGCAGCGCGGCTTGTATTTCATTGCGCCGAACGAACATTATCCGAACAAGCCTGTGCAGGTTTGGACGCAGGGCGAAGATGAAGATTCGCGCTTTTGGTTTCCCTGTTTCGACTATCCCGGTCAGCTTAGTTCGTCAGAAATTCGCGTTCGTGTTCCGAAAAATCTGCTGGCGATCTCGAATGGCGAATTAGTTGAAACGCAGGAAGATGGCGATCGGCAAAATTTGATCATTGGCTGCAAAAAGACATTCACCCGACTTATTTGATGACGCTGGCGATCGAGATTTTGCTGAACTGCGCGATGAGTGGCAGGGCATTCCTGTCACCTACTACGTCGAGAAGGACGCGAGGACGAAGCGCGGCGGACGATGGGCAAAACGCCCGAAATGATCGACTATTTCACTAAAGCATTTGGCTACCGCTATCCGTTCCCGAAGTACGCTCAAGTGTGCGTGGATGACTTCATTTTGGCGGCATGGAAAACACTTCCACGACGCTATTGACCGATCGCTGCCTATTAGATGAACGTGCTGCTTTGGACAATCGCAGTTCGGAAAGTCTGGTTGCTCACGAACTCGCGCATCAGTGGTTTGGCGATCTGGTTGTAATTAAACATTGGTCACACGCTTGGATTAAAGAAGGCATGGCTTCCTATTCCGAAGTGCTGTGGACAAATCACGAATACGGCGCGGATGCAGCGGCCTACTATATGTTAGGTGAAGCCCGCAGCTATTTGGATGAAGATGCGTCGCGCTATCGCCGTCCGATCGTCACGCATGTCTATCGAGAAGCGATCGAACTGTACGATCGACATCTCTATGAAAAAGGCGCTTGTGTCTATCACATGATTCGCGCTGAGTTGGGCGGTGAACTGTTTTTTAAGGCGGTTCATACCTTCGTGAATGACAACGCCCATCGGACGGTGGAAACGATCGATCTGCTTAGGGCGATCGAAAAAGCGACCGGACGAAATCTGCAATTTCTCTTCGATCAGTATGTCTTCCGAGGCGGACATCCTGACTTTAAGGTGGCCTATTCTTGGGACGGTGACAGCAACCTTGCCAAGCTGACGGTGACACAAACGCAGGCGAAAGAAGGCGAAACCGGACTGAAAGCTGAACTGTTTGATCTGAAGATTCCGATCGGTTTCGGCTACGAAAATGACGAGCCGAAAATCTTTACCGTCCGGGTTCACGATCGCGAGCAAAGCTTCTATTTTCCGCTGATAGAAAAGCCGTCGTTTGTCAGCTTTGATGTCGGCAACAAGTTCCTAAAAACGGTGACGCTGGAGTATCCGATCGCGGAACTGAAAGCGCAATTGCAGCATGATCCCGACCCGATTTCGCGACTTTGTGCAGCGGAAGCGATCGCCAAAAAAGGCGGACTTGAAGCCGTCAAAGCGCTTGCTAAGGCACTCAAAGAAGAGTCGTTTTGGGGTGTTCGTTTGGAAGTTGTTGAACAGCTTGCTACCATCAAGCTCGATCAGGCATTTGACGAACTTTTAGCCGGACTGAAAGACCCTGAAGCCAGAGTTCGCCGCGCCACTGTTGAAGCTTTAACCAAATTGAAAACATCAGGAAGTTACGAGGCTTTGAAGTCGATCGCCGCCGAGGGAGATGTGAGCTACTACGTTGAAGCTGCTGCAATCCGAGGGGTGGCAACCGTTGCCGCAGACAATGAAGACCAAGAAGCCGAAGTTCTTGATCTGTTGCGATCGATCCTGCAAACTCGCGCTGGATGGAACGAGGTGATTCGGGCGGGTGCGATCGGTGGTTTGAGTCAATTGAAAACGTCCGAAGCCGCCCTGAATTTGATTTTGGAATACACGGCGATCGGCACTCCGCAACCACTTCGACTCGCAGCAATTCGCGCTTTAGGTGCGATTTCTAGCGGCCAAACAAAGCTGAACATTGAGCGAATTTTGAATCGATTGAAAGAGCTTTCGATCGAATCTTTCTTCCTCACGCAAGTTTCCACAGTCGTCGCGCTCGGCCAAATGGAAACCATGAAAGCCGTCAGCATCCTGCAATCTTTGGCCGATCATACGCCAGATGGTCGTGTCCGCCGTTTGGCCGAAGAATCTGTCAAAAAAGTCTTGAAATCGGCTGAAAAAAAATCAGGCGATGCAGAAACTTCAGCAGGAATTGGATCAGCTAAAAAAGGATAACCAGGAGTTGAAAAGTCGCATGGAGGCGATCGAAGCGAAATCGAAATGAATTGATCGATCGGCGGGATGAACTAATAGTTTCCTCCCGCTAATTGATGGTGAAGCGATCAAAAGCAATCGATCGCCAGTCTCACAAGGCAAACAGTATCTATGAGCAATGATGCGAGATTACAAGACTACTTAAACATCTGTTGTTGCTGGAATCAACTTCGGGTCGCGTCGGCTCAGCTTTTGTGCAAAGCAACGCTGAGAGCAGCGTTAAGGCAAAAAAGCACCGCAGAGATTTTTTCCCGTCAAGTAAATTGTTTGCAGCAAGATCAGGAGCGATCGCCCAACCGCCCATCCTGCCTGAAGTCTGCGGATTTGAGCGCAAGAAACGAAAGCGCGATCGCCCCAAAATTTGGTAGCCAAAATCACAAAAATCCTTGTCTCGATCGCATCCCCAAACCCCCAATTCCTGTAAAGACGCGAGATCTCGCGTCTCCACCCAACCCCTCGCTTTAATAGAGAAGACACTTTGACGCTGGATCTTTCCACAGGTAGCGGTTAAAGTATTCTCCTGAGTTTTGATGACGCTAGATATCCGCGAGGACAATCCCCATGCTCAAGAACGATCGATGGATTATTGAACAGGCTGAAGCGGGAATGATCGTGCCGTTTGAGCGATCGCTGATTCGCCAAATTGACGGGCGGCGGGTGATCAGCTACGGGCTGAGTTCATACGGCTACGATTTGTCTTTGAGCGAACTGGATTTTCGCGTGTTTCGGCATCTCCCCGGCACGATCGTAGACCCAAAGCGCTTCAACCCCAAAAACCTGGAAACCGCCGATCTGCACATCGACGAAGACGGCTCCAAATATTTCGTCATTCCCGCCAATGCCTACGGATTGGGCGTCAGCCGCGAGCGCGTCGCCATGCCCAGCAACGTCACCGCCATCTGCTTAGGCAAATCCACGCTGGCTCGCTGCGGCATCATCGCCAACATCACGCCGATCGAATCCAGTTGGGAAGGCTACATCACCCTGGAATTCAGCAACGCCTCCAGCGCCGACTGCGCCATCTACGCGAATGAAGGCGTCGTGCAAACTCCTTTTCCTGGAAGGCGAACCCTGCCAAAATCACCTACGCCGATCGCGCTGGCAAATACCAAGACCAGCCGCAGGCCGTGACGCTGGCTCGCATTTAGCCTGCGGGCGATCGGAGCAGCCTCCTAAATCCCGCACTGGTGGGGGACTTTGAGGATCGCCTGTTGAACATTGATGTCTCCGCAGGCTCGATCGCACCCCACCCACCCTCCTCAAAGTCCCCATTCATGGGGGATTTGGGGGCTTCCCAAGACAAAATCGCTCATCGAACTGACATCATTTAGCTGCTGGCAGGCGATCGGGCAAATTCTGCAAAATCGCGTCCAAAGTCCGATGCGTTTGCAGCGCGTCCACGACGATCGCCAGTGGTTCTGCAAAAATTTCAGAAAAATCAACTTCTCCAGGCTGATCTGCACGGTAAGCAAGCTGCTCTTGTGGCGGAGAGAAATCGGTGTGCAGGTTAGCGCGATTGCCCCTTGCATCGACGCGATACCAGCCAAATTCATCGAGATAGATCGCGTTGAAACCGTGTAAACAAAACGTTTCACCCGTTTCATCTGCCCACAAGCGCTGATAGCAAAAGCCAGCCGGAATCCGATTGGCTCTGAGCAAGGCGGCTAGCAGATGACTTTTGGCATAGCAGAATCCGGTTTTGTGCTTCAGCACCTCAGAAGCCGCGCAAGTGACCGGATTCAGCGAATCGTCGTAGCTGTGGCGAATCTCATCTCTCACCCACTCGAAGCAGGCTTTCGCGAATCGCCAACGAACTCTGATGCGGGCTGGCGATCGATCGCGCCCTCTCTAAAACGGCGGGAGTTTTCCAGTCAACAACCCGGTTGACTTCCAAATAATTTTGCATCCAGGTGATTCAATTTGGGTGAACGAGATCTTGCAGCAGTCTCAACAACGCCCGGACAAGTTCCGGGCTGAAAGCGCAAACCCGTTCAAACGGGTTATGACACTGACCCAGCCTGCAACTTAGTCAGTTTTGTGACTTCAGCTTTAGCCCGAAATTGATTTCAGGGCTGATAGCTCAGCGACCAAATCCAGTTTTCTGCGCCTTCTTCGCCTTCGGTTTTGACTTGTTGACATCCGCGATCGCGTCCTCAAACAGATTGTGCAGATGAATCGGGACGCTGGCAATTTCTGGCAGTTCCGGCTCGATCGCTTTGCCCTGTTCGGCCAGAACCGTTGCAAGATCGGCAATTTGGAAGTCGGGACGGTTGAGGAAATCTTGCAGAATGCGCTCGATCGCCTGCGGATATTCCTCAGCTAAGCGCTGCCAAACAAAATAGTTGATGCTCGGATCAGTGAGATAGTGGCGCACCAGCTTTTCCGCTCCTTCGACGCTGCGCCAGTCATCCGCCAGCAGAACGGTTTTGAAGCGATCGTGCAGCGGCAGCAGCATTTGTCCCCAGCGCGGATCGGCCAGCACCGTCACCGATTCCGCCTTTTTGATCGCGTCGGGAAGCTGGACAGTGGGAGCCATCATTTTCGCAGCGGCTTGGGGATTCTGGAGTGCCTGCTTGATCACAGCCCCATCGACTCCGGCTTCTTTGGCGGCTTCGGCCAGTTCTTCTTCGCTCATGTCGGTTTCGGCCACGAGGTCAGCGATCGATTTCGATTCGTCGATTCCCGCTTCCGCCAGTTGCCGTTTCGAGAGCAAGCTGCTGAACTCGGTCATTTTCTTGTTCAGTTCGTAGCCCGACATCACGACGCGATCACTGCCGAAAAATTCCAAAAACGCATCGTGATACTTCACAACCGACTGCCATGCCTGTTCCAGCAGGTCGGGCGCATCGCTGTAGAGAGAAGCTTTGTGCGCGTCGCGGAAGTTGCCGATCGCCACTGCCAGCTTCGGCTTGCCCAGCTTGCCCAAAAAAGTCAGCGGAGCCGACAGCATCCACTCGTTGCCAACGGGCGCAATTCGAGTTAAAACAATTTCTCCGAGCTTCAGCCGTGCCAAATCGTTCGCATCTTTATCGCTGGCAGGCTTGACGGTATAGCGCTTGTGGGTGAGCCAGTTCACCCACTCGAAACCGTCCGGCAAAACTTCCTCGACGGCAAACAGTCCGGTCAAGCTGCGCTTCCAGCTTTCGACCAAGGCGCGATCGCTCTGGGACAAATCCGACTGCGCGCCAAAAACAAATCGATCGGCGTTTGCCCTTTGACGCGCCCCTCGGTCAAGAAGGCATCGACAATCAAGGCTTGGGGAATCGTGCTTTTTTGGGCACGGGTGCGATCGGCAGCATAAGTTTCGAGTGCCTGCGCCAAGTCGTCTTCGGCATCCATCACAAAATCCAGCAGCGCTTGCTTCAGGCTGTGAGCTTGCGCGATCGTCGCATCCACCATTCCACTTTCCGATTCAACCCTTCTAGAGTACAGCAGGGGTTCGGGATTGGGGGTTGGAGATTCGGAGCAAAATTCAGCCTTTTCATGAATTATGCATACTTCACAAGCTAGATGTAGCGATCGAATTGGGCAGCGCATCATAACCACAAAGCAATTTCAATTTGAGGAAATAACATCATGGCAAACGAAACCCAATCTGAAAATCTCGTCCCAACTGGAGTGCAGCGCGACAGCGAAACTCCAATTTCCAAAAAGCCTTCGGTTCTCTATATTGCCGGAATTGTCATCGGAACGCTGACGATCGTGCTGCTTGCCGCTCAGTCGTATTACAACGTCGCTCGATAATGAGTGTGGGGCGATCGCATGAGTACCGCATTCGATTGGGAAGATGCGATCGCCTCCAGCCTATTGTGAATTCAAAACTTAGGTTTCTGAGGTGGAACCAAAAAACTGGACAGGTAGATAAGCTACACCCTTCCAACCCATGCTAGGAGTAGTTTATGAGCCAAAACAAACGCAAACAGCACAGCGCCCAGTTCAAATCCAAAGTTGCGCTAGA
>JAAUTJ010000197.1 GCA_012031475.1 Leptolyngbyaceae cyanobacterium SM1_3_5
CGCGTGAATCGCGTCGCCTGCGGGTAGCTCACCGGGACCCGCGGTGTCCCGCGCTCTCTCGCTTCCAGGGCCCTCGCGTCTCAGCCCTTCTGCTTCTTACTCTTGAACAAGCGATCGTCGCACCGCTCGTCGAGCCGCCCGCGATCGAAATTCCTTCCGCCAATCCGGTTCCCACTGCACCTGCGATCGCGCCCTCTACGCCTGCCGTCCCTAGCGATTCGTTCATTGCACCACCTGACGTTGCACCACCTGACGCACCTGCGGCTCAGCCCAATTCCTTCACGCCTGATCCGCTGCCTTCAACCCGGACACGAGAAATTCGCCAAGATCAGGTGAAGCCGCCCGCTGCTCAAACGGCAGACGATCGCCATCTCACCCCGCCTTCGGCTGAACCGACGCAGTATCAGGCTCCGGTGGAATCGATCGAGCCTGCGCCTGTGTCTCCCAAGCCAACTCCGATCGAGACCACCATTGACTCGGTGGCAAGCCTGCCGGATGCGCCCAAGCCTGCAATCGAATCGCCCAAGCCGATCGAGGCGAGACTCGCCCAGGCTGTGCCCGCTGAAGTTACACCCACACCCGTCACGGCTGAAGCTGCACCTGTCACTCCAGAAGAATCTGCTGAACCAGAAGCAAACTAAGGTAGTGTAGTCGCTAGCGAGTATGGAAAACGGGAGGGCGATGTGTTTGCGATCGCAGTCGAACAGCAGCAGTACAAGACCTACATTCTCTCTGACCAGCTTGCCCAAGCCCGACTGACCGTTGTGCCGGAACGCGGCGGCATCGTCACAGGCTGGCAATTGCGCGGACAGGAGATGCTGTATCTCGATCGCGCCCGATTTGCCAACCCAGAATTAAGCATTCGCGGCGGCGTTCCGATTCTCTTTCCAATCTGCGGCAATTTGCCCGACAATCACTACAGCTACAGCGGCCAAACCTACGCGCTCAAGCAGCACGGCTTCGCTCGCGATCTGCCCTGGCAGGTGGTCGATCGCATGACGCACGATCGCGTTGGCATCACGCTTGCGCTGGAAAGCAACGCCCAAACGCGCAGCGTCTACCCGTTCGATTTTGAGTTGCGCCTCAGCTACTTTTTGCAGGGCAACGCGCTCGAAATTCACCACTCGATCGCGAATCGATCGGCTGAACCGATGCCGTTTTCGATCGGACTGCATCCCTATTTTCTGGTTTACGGCAAGTCGTCACTTCAGTTCGACATTCCCGCCACCCAGTATCAGAACCAGATTGACCAAACCATTCACGACTTCAGCGGCCAATTTGACTTTGAGCAAGACGAGATCGACGTGGCGTTTCGATCGCTCTCCCGCTCAGATGCGTCTGCCACCGATCGCGCCCGCCGCCTGCGCCTCAAAGTCGAATTCGATCCGGCCTTTTCAACCTTGGTCTTTTGGACGGTCAAAGGGAAAGACTATTACTGCCTGGAACCCTGGATGGCTCCGCGCAATAGCCTCAATACGGGCGATCGCCTCCTCTGGCTCGATCCGGGCGCGAGCCTGGAACTGTCCGTCCGCTTCATTGCCACCTTCCTTTAGCACCCCCTCCCCCCGTACGCGAGTCGCGTCTCTTTTTCCTAACCCCCAACCCCTAACCCCTGACTGCCAAAATCACCTAACACGAGCGCAAAACCCGTGCTATTGTAGATAAGGCGCAAACAGCGCGGGTCGCTAGCTCAGCGGTAGAGCACTCGGCTTTTAACCGATTGGTCCTGGGTTCGAATCCCAGGCGACCCATTTCTCCGCGATCGCGCCACTGCGGGTCGTTAGCTCAATGGTAGAGCAGTTGACTCTTAATCAATTGGTTGTAGGTTCGAGTCCTACACGACCCATTTTTTGCGTGAGCAAAACAGCCCTGAATCAAGACCACGCCTTGGTTTTCAGGGCTGTCAGTTTTTTGATCATAGCTGGCTGTAGTCCATTGAGGGCAGAATTCTAAGCCAGATTTAAGCAAATGGCTAGGGGGTGAAATTGCGATCGCTCCCAATTTCACCCGCGAAAACTACTGAGGCTGAAAGGGAGTGAACTGTCCACCCAAGCCTTCGACGATCGCTTGCGTATTGGCGATCAGCATTTTCGGGTAGGTGTCGCCCGCGCTGCCGGATTCGCCCAGTCCATCGGCGAAGAGGCTGCGATCGGAAATCTTAACGCTTGCTTCTTTGGCAACGGTTTCCAGCAGTTGGGTGTTTTCGGTCGCTTCCGCAAAAATTGTGGGCACTTGAGAGGCTTCAATTTCCTCGGTCAGTTCTCGCACTCGTGCTGCTGTGGGCTGCTCATCCGTACTCAGTCCTTGCAGTGCGCCTTCAACCGGAATTCCATAAGCCGCAGCAAAATAGCCGAGTGCGTCATGCGTCGTCACGAGCTTGCGAGAATTTTCGGGAATGGTGGCAACTTGCGCCTTGATCCAGTCGTTGATCTGGGTCAGTTCGGCGGTTAGCGCTTCGGCATTTTGGGCATACAGTTCCGCATTGGCAGGCGCAGCTTCGGAGAGCGTATTTTCAATCACTTCCACCATGCGAACGCCGTTTTCAGCACTGTGCCAAACATGCGGATCGGGAACTTCGCTTTCCGCATGGGCTTCACCTTCGGCATGGGCTTCGCCTTCCGCATGGTCATGATCGTGGTCATGGGCTTCGCCTTCGGCATGGGCTTCATCTTCGGCATGGCTGTGTTCGCCCATCAGCGGATCGGGAACGGCTGCTTCACCCACCGCTACTTTTGGCACAGAATTAGAGGAGGCTTCAATGAGTCGAATCAAGCTGGGTTCAAAAGTCATAGCCAAAGTAGAAAATCACCTCTGCATCCTCGATCGCTCGTCGATCGACAGGTGTTGGTTCATAAACATGCGGATCAACGCCTGCTCCAACTAGGCAGGTGAGGTCAATCGTTTGAGCAGCGATCGTTTCCGCCATATCGCACAAAACGCTGCCTGTTGCGACGACTTTGAGCGTTTCGGTTGCAGCGGGTGACTGTGTAGCGGCGGGCGGGCTGGTCTGGCTGGTCGGGGTTGAAGCGTTGCAGGCGGCGAGGCTGGCAGTCAGGACAAGCAGTCCAAATTTCCAAGGGTTCTTCATTTTGGTTCGCTTTTGATGGGCTTTTGATGAGCTTTTGCGAGTGTTGCGATCGCTGAGTATAATGATAATCGTTTTCAATTTGAAATTACATGTTAGAGGTTCAACAGCTTGCTGTCAATTACCGAGGGGTACGCGGACTGGATGCGGTTAGCTTTCAGGTTGAGCCTGGTCAACTTGTCGGAATTATTGGCCCCAACGGAGCCGGAAAAAGCACACTGTTGAAGGCAATTTTGGGCTTGGTGCCGAAGGCGAACGGCGTGGTGAAATACTGCACCTGTCCACTGCATCAGCAGCTTGAAAAAGTTGCTTATATCCCGCAGCGATCGCAAATCGACTGGGACTATCCGATTACGGTTTGGAGCGTGGTGACAATGGCGCGGACGCGGCAGCTTGGCTGGTTTCGATCGCCCAGTCGAGCCACGCGAGAAATCGTCAAAGCGGCACTGGAACAAGTCGAAATGTTCAACTTGCGCGATCGCCGCATCGGTGAACTGTCGGGCGGTCAGCAGCAGCGGGTTTTTCTGGCGCGGGCACTCGCACAGCAGGCCGATCTGTTTTTATTTGATGAACCCTTCACAGGTGTAGACAAAAAAACCGAAGCAGTCATGCTCCAAGTGTTTGAAGAGTTGCGATCGACAGGCAAAATCCTTTTAATCAGCACCCATGAATGGGGGCAATCTTTGCATCAACTCGATCGCCTTTGTTGCTTAATCAATCGCTGATTGCTGAAGGTTCGCCCCAGCAGGTGATGACAGCGGAAAATCTGCAACAAGCTTATGGGACGCATCTGCAACCCGTCCGACATTCAGAAATTGAAACGAATTTGTTCTGCTAGTTGATGTTGAATTCACTTATGTTTGATCTGCTGTTTGCCCCGCTTGACTATGAATTTATGCGAAATGCGATCGCGATCGGGCTGATCGTTGGCGTGTTGTGTCCGGTTGTCGGCAGCTACCTGATTGTGCAGCGAATGGCGCTGTTGGGCGACGTAATTGCTCACTGCGTCTTACCGGGACTCTCGATTTCTTTTTTTCTGGGAATTGATATTTTAATTGGGGCGTTTGGATCAGGCATTTTAGGCGCATTCTTGATCGCCTGGATTCGATCGCAATCTCGCGTCAAGGTTGATTCGGCAATGGCTCTGACGTTCTCAACTTTTTTTGCCCTAGGCGTTCTGCTGATTACGGTTTTACGCAATCGATTGGATCTGGACAGCTTTTTGTTTGGCGATATTCTGGGCGTGACGCCGACTGATATCGGGCGATCGCTGATGATTACGATCGTCATTCTCCTCGCCGTCAAGCTGTTTTACAAAGAGATTTTGTTTTACACGTTTGACAAAACTGGAGCGCAGGCGATCGGTCTGCCAACTAATGCAATCTATTTCGGATTCATGGCTGCAATTACGCTAACCATCATTGCGAGTATGCAGGCAGTTGGCGTCATTTTGGTGATTTCAATGCTGGTCGGTCCCGCACTGACCGCTTATCTGCTCGTCAAAGAACTCCATCAGATGATGTTGTTGGGTGCGGCGATCGGCATGTTTGCCAGCGTCACAGGCATCTACATCAGCTACTACTACAATGTGCCTTCTGGTCCTGCGATCGTGCTGGTGTCGTCCAGCCTATTTTTGCTGGCGCTGCTGCTGAGTCCTTCTCAAGGAATTTTGACACGATCGGCTTCCGATCGCCTGAGCCAGTTGCGGCTGAATCGATCGAAACCTGACTGAGGCGAACTTGGAGAAAAATCGAGGCCAACTGTGATAATGTTGAGTCTCAATTTGAGCATGACTAGACTATGATTGACGTTCAAACAGAAAGCTATCAGGGGTTGCTGTCGATCGAAGCCGTCCAAACAGCGCTGCATCGCTCTAGAGCTTCGGTCTATCGCTATGCCAACACCTCGCCCGATTCGCTCAATCCGCCTTACGATCCCCAGCGTCTTAACCCAGAATTGCGTACCGATAAAGATGCCCTGTTGCTGTTTCACCCTAACGAAGTGGCTCGATTCGCTCGCGACGTTTTGGGGATCAAGCCCGTGACGATTCAGGTGCAAGAACCTGCGGCAACCGCGACGCAAGAATTGCTGCGATCGATTCTCACCGAACTGCAAACGATTCGAGCCATGTTGAGCGATCGGCAGGATGTCTTGTCGCGGCAGGACATCCCCTCACCGCAGCCTTCACCCGAAAATGCTAGGCTCGAACAGAATCGCCTGCTGTAATGAATCGATGCTCATTCCTCTGACGCGCAAAAAATTTGAAGAGCTGCTTCCGCCAGTGGGCACAGGCGATCAATATCGCTACTGCTGGGGCAAACCCCGCGACTTTTTGCAGCGATTGCTGGTCTCGGTGATGGCGATCGTCGTCGCTGTGATCATTGAAGTGGTTTCGCACGATCGGTTTGCGATCGTCACATTTAGCTTAGGCATTATCGCCGGACTCTACTGGCTGTGGGAACCTGCCTATCGCGCTGGTCGCCGCAACGCTGAATGCCGCAAATATGAATATGGCGGTTTCTGGCAAGGTGAAGTTTTAGATGTCTACGTGACTCAAGAACTAATCGGCAAAGAAGAAACCGTGAACAGCAAAGGCGATCTGGTGATCGTGGAAAACCGCGAACGCTGCCTGAATTTGGAAGTGGGCGACGAAAGTGGCTTCACGACTCAAATGCAGGTGCCGCTGGTGCGACCGCACAAAGTCATCCGGCGCGGCGACACAGTCGAAATGATCGTCATGTCCAACCGCGAAGACCTCAGCCGCATCTCAAAACTGTCCGATATCTATCTGCCCGACCACAATCTCTGGGTCAGCGACTACCCCTATTTGCGGCGCGATGCGTTTCTGTACGTCAGTCGGCAACTGCGGCGGCGACAAATGCGGTAAGGAGGCAGAGGGCAGGAGGCAGAAGGAAACAGCCTGTTCTATTGAAGTTGCGGGTGAAAGCGAAGGTTTGACCTCCTGCCCTTTGCCCTCTGCCCTCTGCCTTCCCTACATTTCCCGCACGATCGGCTGTCCGTCCTGAATTTCCCCAATCAGCACCAGATCCGCCACGCCGATGAACAAGCCGTTTTCGAGGACGCCGGGAATGTTGTTGAGCGTTTTTTCTAGTTCGGCGGGATTGTCGATCGCCCCAAACGTCACGTCCAGCACCATCAGACCTTGATCGGTAATCACGGGACCGTCTTTTTTGATGCCCATTCGCAGTTCGGGTTTGCCGCCCAACTGCTCGATCGCTCGCATGACCGGAGCAACGGCCAAGGGCAGCACTTCGACGGGGAGGGGAAAGGTGGAGCCGAGGCGATCGACCAGCTTTGAGCTATCCACGACGACGATAAATTCTTCGGCCAGCGAATCGATGATCTTTTCGCGAGTGTGGGCGGCACCGCCGCCTTTGATCAGATTTTTTGCGGGTCAACTTCGTCGGCTCCGTCGATCGCAATGTGGATGCGATCGATTTCGTCCAGCGTGGTGAGCGGAATGCCGTACTGCTTGGCGAGAACCGAGGCTTGAAAGGAAGTCGGAACGCCTTTGATGTCTTTGAGTTCACCGGATTTGAGGCGATCGCCCAAAAACTGAATCGTGAATGCCGTTGTCGATCCGGTTCCCAAGCCGACGATCGAACCGGACTGGACGCGATCGGCGGCGGCTTTGCCGACCTGCTGCTTCATCAATTTCACGGCATCTGCTGAAGTCATTCCCTGCTCCTAACTGAAATTCACACGGTTCCTAGCATGACCGATCGCCGTGCGAATTCATAGAGGAAAGTTAAGCGTCCAACCCGTTGATCGTTAGAATCATGAGCGAATCCTTTTAAAGTTGGGAAAACTCAAATGTCGCAAGTTTGCGATCGCGCTGTCATGAGCTAGCTTTTGATAGGGTTTGCACTGGCGATCGAATGCGGTCACGCTATCCTGGTCAGAGTCATCTTACTGGGTCTATGGTTCACAGGAACAGGGGTTCCTCCAATTGCGGATGACAAGCGGGTGACAGAAATGAAAAAGATTTTGATTGTCGATGATGACATCACCTTGAGGACTGCCCTGACGCGCTATCTCGAAAATCGCGGCTATGCGGTTCAAGATGCCAGCAGCGGCGTGGAAGGATTGACTGCGTTTGAGCAGGACACGCCGGATTTGGTGGTTTCGGATGTGCTGATGCCGGAAATGGACGGACTGGAATTTTGTCGCCGTCTGAGAGCAACGCGATCGGGTCAGTTGGTGCCGTTCATTTTCCTGTCGAGCCGTCGCGAAGTAGACGATCGCGTCCAAGGTCACAAAATGGGCGCAGATGACTATCTCGTCAAGCCGTTTGAGCCGCGTGAACTCGTGGCAAAAATTGAAGCGCAGCTAGAGCGATCGCGCCGCATCCACTCGGAAATTGTCCGCCTGATGCAGCGCCCCGCAGCCGCAGCCGAACCGCCCATCGTACCAGCCATGCCTTTGCCGCTCACTCCCGCCGAAGAAAAAGTGTTTTGGGAAGTGATTCAGGGCTTCACCAACAAGCAAATTGGCGATCGCCTCTTTGTCAGTCCGCGCACCGTGCAAACGCACTTGAGCAACATTTTGGGCAAGCTGCAACTGGAAAATCGATCGCAACTGATTCGCTATGCTTTTGAGCGCGGCCACCGTCCGCCGTCCGAAATTGTCGAAAACATGCAGGAAACCTGATGATTGCAGGCGTTTACGGGTTAGAAGACCTGCAAGCCGCGATCGCCTCGGATGTCGATCGCTGGCGTCCTCTCGTGTTCACCAACGGCTGCTTTGAT